>DAORCZ010000005.1:0-30755 GCA_035345735.1 Pseudomonadota bacterium
ACCTCTGGCACCTGCGTCGACAACCCACCCCGCTCCAACCGCCCCAACGCCTGCCCCAACGCCCCCGCATCCCCCAACCGCTCCCCGGCGTCTTTGGCCAGCATGCGATGCAGCAGGAAGGCGAGGTCGGGGGGGACGTCGCTGCGTAAGGTCTCGATCGCGCGAGGTTCTTCAAAGAGGATCCGCACCAGGACGGCGGCGATGTGATCGGCGGCGAACGGCGGCTGGCCGGCCAGGCACTCGTACAGGACACAGCCGAGCGCAAAGATGTCGACGGCCGGCGACAGTTCGCGCAGGCCGCGTGCTTGTTCGGGCGCCATGTACTCCGGCGTGCCGACCAACGCGCCCGTCTGAGTCATCGCCTGCGCCGTCCGCAGTCGGCGCGCGATGCCAAAGTCCAGGATCTTGACCTTTTCGATCTCGCCATCGACCAGGAACAAGTTGCTCGGCTTCAGATCGCGGTGCAGGATGCCGCGGCGGTGTGCGACGTGTAGCGCGTCGACGGTGCGCGACAGCAGGGTGACGGCATCGGCCAGCGAGAGCGCGCCACGTTGCAGGCGCTGGCCTAGGTCTTCTCCCTCTAGCCACTCCATGACCAGGTAGACTTGGCCGTCGGGTGTACGGCCATGCGCGATGTAGCGGACGATGCCGGCGTGGTCTAGTTCGGCCAGCAGCTCCGCTTCGCGCAAGAAGCGATCCTGCGCTGCAACGTCGGGCTGCGTGGAGTCGGCGTGCAACAGCTTGAGCGCCACGATTTGATCGCTGCCTCGATCATGGGCGCGGTACACCGTTCCCATGCCGCCGCTTGCCGCTGGGCCCTGCAGCTCGAATCGACCGGCGAACAGCCGACCGGGCGCTGGCCTGACTGCGCTCATCTTGAAGCCGCCACCGTTCGAATCCGATCCCCCATGTGTGCCGAAAGACCGTATGCAGTGGCGCGAACTGGCGCGTGGGCTGCGTCGCTGCGGCCTCTTGTCCACTCTACTCGATCGGCTCTCCTTTGGGGGGCCGGGGGCCGAGCGTACCTGGGGCGAGACAGCCGTTCGATAGTGCCGCGAGGATCCCAAGCCGTACCTGTCGCGCGCCGCGTCGGCGTGGAAGCGCCTCAGGCCGGTGTTCGGCGAGCAGCCTGCGCCGGGCCTGACCCGCGCCGAGCTTGCCCGGTTTCACGAGCGCTGGACCGCCGCAGCGCTTGCCGTTACGGCAGCAGTGTGACGGGTGCGGATGATTCGATGTAGGGCCCTGCTTGACCCTGTACGGCAAACAGGGCCCCGGGCTGATTCGGCAGGCTGAGCGTGGTCGAGTAGGTGGCGGTTGCGAAGCCGCTGTTCGCAAAAGATCCCGAGACGCGCAACGGCGTCGGTATGCCATCGAGGCTAGAGGTCAGTGTGCCCTGCGGTGCGTTGAAGTTGGCTGGGACCACGAAGTCCACGACGGCGTTTGAACCAGCCTTGAGCGAACAGGGAGGAGGAGCGCCGCCGCCGCTGCTGACCGGGCAGTTGCGGACCACGACCGAAAGCGATGGGCGGGTGAGTCGCACCGCGACCGTGCGTGGCGGCAAGCTGCCAAACGTCGCTGAGATCTCCCACGTGCTAATCGGACTGCTCTGTCCCAGGCTTGGCACGGGCACCAGCAGGCTGGCGTTGCCGACGAGCTGATCGTGTACACGCACGAGATCCACGGTTTGGGTGTCCGGTCGTTCCACTCCGTCGAGTCGCGACGAGATCCGGCCTTGGGCTGGGGCGAAGGCCGCGCCCGCGCTGATCTGCACCTGGGCACTGCCGACATTGGCCATCATGCTGCAGGGCTCACTGTTCATGCAGCCCGGCAGGGTGAGCGTTACGCGCGGCGCCGAGACCGGCAACGCCTCGCTCGCTGTCGTAAACCCCTCGCCCGACTTGGCGATGACCTGCAGCGTGCTGGCCGGCTGCGCCGGCACATAGAGGATTGTCGAGAAGAAGACCGAGGAGTAAGCGGCTCCCTGCGCATAGCGCGTCGATTGCCAAGGCGGGCTGGCGGTGGTCTCGTTTTCGCCCATGCGCAGCACCAGCGAAGGGGGCGCTACCACCGTGGTCAGCGCAAAAGGCACCGCGCCGTAGTCGACGGTCACTCGCAGCTTGTCCGAGCCGGCTGCAAGCTCACAGGCCCCGGCTGGCGTCGTGCACTTCTGGCCAAGGGCCTGCTCGACCTCGCTCGCGATTGCGCCGCCGCAGGTCGAAAAACAGTCTCCCTGAGCCTCGTATTTTTCGACACGCACCGTCGGCATGCGCGGTGTCACATCGTTGCACGCGATGGCCGAGATCACTGAAGCCAGGAACAACGATTTCAGCGCTGGGGTCATGACGATTTCACCGTAAACGTCACCGGAATTTCTGCCGTGCCCAGGCGGAACGTCAGGCGGCAGGTTGCGGTTTGGCCGCTCTGGCTCTTGACCGTCAGCGGAACGGTCTTTGACTGATTGAGTCCCGCTTGGACCGGGATCCGGTTCGGCGAAATCGTGAATCGACCGGTCGCTGGCGGACTCTCATGAATCTCGATGTCTTGGTCCTGTAGGCAGGAGAAGTCGAGCCGCACGCTCTCGCTCTTCCCTGAGGTGATGGGATCGGCATGCTCGATGCGGAGCGAGTCCTGCAGGACCCCTCTTCCTTCGTCTAGACGAAAGCTCTCGGCGGTGATCGCAAGTAGCTGCGAGACGCTGGTTTTATTCGGCAATATAATTGCCGCATCTTTATCTGCTTTGGGTCGGCTGCCGCTCGTCGATTTTCTTGTGGTCTTGGTCGCTTGCGTCGAAGAGGTTGCCGTGTTTTTTTGCGGCCTTTTCTGATTCGTTGGCGGCTTCTTTTTAGCAGTGGGCATTATTGTCTCCCAGTCTGTTCAAAACTCTTCGACTTGCTGAGGAACTTGATGGCGTCGGGTATGTTCACCTGCACCGATAACCCGATATACGGGCTGGCGCGAAACACCGTCTCTTCCTGGGTTAGGGTCGAGCTGCGTCGGCCGATGAAGGCAACCCCGGCCGAAAGGCTGGTATAGGGCAAAAGCTGCAGTCCTGCGCCCAGGAAAAATGGGGGCACCGGGCTCAGAGCATTAATGCCCGGCGGGCCGGAAAAACGGCCCTCTGGCCCAAATGGTCCTATGGAGCTTCCGACCCCGACCTCCAGGAACACCAGGCGCCTGAAATCATAAATTCCATTCGTCCACATCGGCTCCTCAAACAGATTCGGCCAGAAGTAAATCTGTAACCCTGCTTGGTGAAGCCAAAATGGCTGCGTCGCATCAAGGATGCAATTGAACCCGGTGGTCAGGGTAATGTAGTTGAACAACCAGGACTGCTGGCCCCCCTGAACGACAATTTCGGGCTGACGAGCAGCAATGTTCACTACGGTAACTGCCAGAAGTTGCTGCAGATCAATGACGGTTGCATACCACTTATCGCTAGCATTTATATACTCCGTCAGCTTCGCCGCCATCCAGTTCAAGGGATTGTCGGTAATGTTGGCATAGTGCGGCCAGAACCACACAAGATCATGTACGGGTGGATATGGCGTTGCTGGGTTCGTCGGCCTACAGGCGAAATATTGTTGTGTCGGATTGCAGGCTCGCAGCTGTTGTCTTAACCAACGCCCAGTCTGAGCCAATATGGTCTGGGGTCGGGCGTCGATGCTGCGTGCCGTTTCCGGCGTATCATGATCTACTCGCAGGGCCATCAGGACTAGCTCACTTAGTGCCTGCAGTCGATTGCGGATCTCGATCAGAGGTCCGAGGCGACTGTTATCCAGCAGGGCTCCCTGGCGTGACAATTCGCGTATCTCGTTGAGGAATAGGTCGCCGAAGTCGAGAAATCGGGTGTAGCTACCCGATAGCAAGACTCGGCCATGGGTCCATTCTAGGAGTTCGAGGGCAGAAACCTCGGAGTCTGGCAGCAACAGTTTGCTGAGATCAATTTTCAGCTCTCGCCGGTCCTCCGGCTTTATAGGACTGTTACTGTTAGCTACAACAATCGATGAAAAGTCCGAAGAGAGCCAGATGTGGCTAATCCGCACTTTGCCGTCGGCGCTGTAAAACGCAATTCCAGACTTTTCTTTATTTTTATCCGTATCTTTATTTTTATCCGTTTCGACGACCGCGATCACCTGCTTCCCTTCGTTGGCCAGGAGGCCGATCAGGACCGCGGCCAGCGGGTCGCCCTGACTGGGATTGCCGAGGGCCAGGTACTTGCCGCTGTCCGCCGCTTGGACAAATTCCGACCAGTATTGCGTCATATAATTGAATTTATCAATGATTGCTACATCGAATGAGCCACCGGCATGCGATATTAGATCGTGAATCTTGGGTAAAATGGCTGATGAATCGGTCTTTCCTGCGGCACTTAATATTTTCCTGATGGCATCTTCGTAGGTTTGATATGCAGCGTCAACGCACGGGGTCGGTGCCGATTTGATAGTGGATGATGGCGCTGTACATTTTTGAAGTGACGTTATGAAGTCGGAAACGGCTTCGGTGACGGCATTGGCGGCTTTTAGCGACGTCCCTTCTTGATAGATTAATAGACAATAGGAGGCATCGGTCCGGAAGAAACGGTCGCCCGGGATTAGGACTTTGTAGGTGACTGGATCTTTGCCCGATTCTGACGCGGGGCGTGTCCAGACTCCAGGCAGATACGCCTGGTGATATTTAAGTAGCCAGTCGAAGTCCTCGGCGGCTTCCGGGGTATTAGGTTTGCCCCAGAGATCGTCAATCGCGATGGCGCCAGTTTTGCTAAATACTGCTTTCGGATCGCTGTTCAGGTTTGATAACGCTTCGCGCACCTGCGTACAGCCCTTGATTCCAACCCCTTTTCGGATGCCCCAAGGTGCATAGGAATAGCGGACAAATACCGGATACACCGCCTTCGCACCGGCTGCCGGGGTGCCCGTAAGGTAGAAGCTCTGTCCAAGCGGCAAGGGGCGGTTCGGCCCGGCATCGCTCAGCGTGATCGACGGGATGTCATCGGCTCGCAGGGAGCGCGGCGCGACCAGCTGCAAGCCCAGCAAGCCACCCAGGCACAACAGCCAGGCGGGCGGCAGAGATCGCAAGAGTCGGGGGAGTCGATGGGTAGCAGGGGAATATTGCATGGCGAATTTCCTGGTCTTTCTGACGACGGCCAAGGGGACAGCTGCCGCAACCCCTGGGCGTAGGAGACTGTTGAAGTAATCAGTCAAATAACAAAAAATAAATACAATTTGTGGTTCTAAATTACATTTCAAGGTGTTGGCTTGTGATGGAAAGAACGCTTTTCTGCGCATTTCGCGGTCGCCAACGATGCCTCGAATGGGCGCCTAGCCAGATTTCGCCCGGGGGGGCGCCGGCAGCCGGGAGTGCTGAACCCCTGTCGGACAGCGCGCAAGACCGCGGCGCTCCCCGGACGGGGAGGGGCGTGCTGACGAGCGCGCAGCCTGGCGGGCGGGCATCGGCCTAGTCGTAGCCCTGCGCCTGCTTGCGGAACATCGTGGCGTAAAGGCCCCCGCGGGCCAAAAGCTCGGCATGGGTGCCGGATTCGAGCACGCCGCTTTTTTCCAGCACGACGATGCAGTCGGCTTGGCGCACGGTGGGAAATCGGTGCGAGATGAGCAGGACAGTGCGGCCGCGGGCGAGGTCGCGGACGCGCTCGAAGACCTCGGCTTCGGCGTCGACGTCGAGGGCGGCGGTGGGTTCGTCGAGCACCAGGACATCGGCGTCCTGTCGCATGAAGGCGCGGGCCAGGGCCATGCGCTGCCACTGCCCGCCCGAGAGATCGATGCCCTTGTCAAACCAGCGACCGAGCTGGGTGTTGATGCCTTCGGGGAGCGCGGCGATGACCTCGCTGGCGCCGCCCTGCTCGACGGCTTTCTGCACGCGGGCGTCGTCCTGGGCGTGGGCGGGATCGCCGTAGGCGACGTTGTCGCGCGCCGAGAGCTGATACTGATTGAAGTCCTGGAAGATGACCGAGATGCGGGCCCGCAGCACCTCTTTAGGCAGGCTGCGGATGTCTTGTCCGTCGAGAAGAACGCGGCCTTCGCTGGGTTCGTAAAGACCGGTGAGCAGCTTGATGAAGGTGGTCTTGCCGGCGCCGTTGTGTCCGACCAAGGCCAGGCTGCGGCCGGCGGGGATGTGCAGGTTGATGTGGCGCAGCGCGAAGCCGGTCTGCCCGGGATACTGAAAGCCGACATCGTCAAAGCGAATGCCGCGCTCGTCGGACGTTCCCGCCGGCTGACTGGCCGGCTGGCTGCCTTGGGCCGGCAAGGCCAGCGGTAGCGACTCGGTCGGCTGGGCCAGAAAGCTGAGCAGGTTGGACATGTACAGGTCGTGCTCGTAGAGCGCTCCGATGCCCAGAAGCAGGCTCTGAAACGACTGCTGCCCCTGCCGGAAGGCCAGCACGTACAGCGTCATGTCGCCCAGGCTCAGCGCGCCACCGACGGTGCGATAGACGATGTAGAGATAGCAGCCGTAAAACGACAGCGTGCCCAGCTGAGCCAAGAACGTCACCCAGGCGGTGCGGCGCAGGGCCACGCCGCGTTCGTCCTGCCAGATGCGCTCGCCAATTTCTTCGTAGCGCGAAAGCAGCGTCGGACCCAGCCCGTGCGCCATCACTTCCTTGGCGTGCTCGTCGCTGGCCAGCACGTATTCGAGGTAGTTCATGCGTCGGCTCTGGGCTGCGGTGCGGTGACGCAGCTCATAGGTCAGGCGGGAAAAGCGCAGCTCGGCCAGCGCGGCGGGAAAGGCGGCGACCAGCAGCACGCAGACGGCAAGTGGGCTGAAGCTAAGCAGCAGGGCGACAAAGCCAAGCAGCGTCACCAACGCTGACAGCAGGTTTAGGCCCTCGCTGGTCAGGGCCAGCGGCCGATACGAGGCCTCGCGCCGCGCCCGCGTTAGCTGATCGTAGAAGCTGGGATCTTGGAAGTGCTTCAGCTGCAGCGTCAGCGTCTTCTTGAGAATCGTGACGTTGACCGCCAGGCCCAGGCGCGTGCCCATCAGCTGACGCGCCACCGCCGAGCCGCGCTGCGCCGCGCCCATGCCCATCATCAGGCCGAGCTCGACGCCGACCCACGATAGGGCGCGCCGCAGATCGTGGGCGACGACGGCATCGACGATCGATTTGCCGACCCAGGCCACGCACAGCGGCAGGACCGCGCTGAGCGCAAGGAGCACCATCCACAGCATCGCGGCCCGCGGCGAGCTCTGCCAGGCCATGCGCAGTGCTTGGGCGGCTCGCCACACTCTCGCCGAGAGCTGCTGGCCACTCGCATACTTCATCGGGCCTAGGTTGGGCGTGTTCGGGGTCGACATCACTTGGGCTCGCTGCTTGGAGTCTGCGGCAGGGGCGGTAGGCGCAAAAAAGTCAGGTCATTTTCCGGTGTTTTTGTCGGTCTGCGCCGAAATTCAGCCGCCCTCACTGAATCGTCGCCGCGTCCCCGGGACATCCAGCAGGACATCGGCCAGCGCGGCCGACAGCGGAAAGTGTGGGCAGTTGTGCTGCAGCCAGAAACACTCGCCGGCTGGGTTGGCTTCGAGGAAGACATGGCGTCCGCTTGGCTCGACGATCAGATCGATGGCGCTGTACTGCATGCCGATCGCGGTCATGTACCGGTGCAGCTTGTCTTCGACGTCGCGTGGCAGCGTATATGGCTGCCAGGATTGCAACAGGGTCACCCCGCGCTCGCGCCAGTCGACTTCCGCACCGGCGGTGGCCTGCGAATCGACGGCGGCGGCGAACAGGCGATTGCCGACCGCGGTGACGCGCAGCTCGACCTGCTTTTCGACGCGCTCCTGAAACACCATCGGGCAGTAGCGCAGGCCGTCGAGCTTATCGAGGTGCTGGTCCGATAGCGCGGTGGTGAACACCACCTGCTCTTCACCCGTGTCGTTGAACACGGAAAACGCCGACAGCATCTTGGCCACGACGCCGCGCGGGCAGCTGGCCATGAATTCCCGAGCCGCCTGGGCATCGTTGGTCATCAGCGTGCGCGGCGTCGCCAGGCCCAGCGACTGCGCCAGGCGCAGCTGAAAGGGCTTGTGGCCGTTTTTGCGCACCAGCTCCGGCGAATCGACGATGGGGCAGGGGGCCGCGGCGAGCACTCCGCGCAGCAGGGCCTCGGTCTCTTCGACGCAGCCGTGCCGCAGCTGTTTGTCCATGTCCTGCGGCAGCTGGCCGCCCCACCGTGCTCGGCGATACCACACGGCATCGCGCGGCCCGAGCGTGACCTCGCTCCCTCCTTGGCGGAAGGTCAGGCGTCCGCCGGCGTCATCCTGGCTGAAGAAGACCTCGCCGCGGACCGGAAACTCATCGCTGTTGAAGCGCAGCATGTGGGCGCCGCGGGCCCCTAGCTCGGCCTGTAGCTCGCGCAGGATGCCGTTGATGTCTTTCGAGTGGGTGATGACGACAACCTGTCGTCCCTGTTGGCTCTGCGTACTCATCTTGCTCCCCCATGACCTGTGTGACTGTGGCGCAGCAGGGCGTCGGCCAGGGCAGCACCAATCGGCAGCCCCAGGTCGCGTTCGAGCATTCCCCACTCGCCGTGTGGATTGACTTCCAGAAAGACGTACTCGCCCTCGGGCGTAACGATCAAATCGAGGGCCCCCTGACGCAGCGACAGGCGCGCCATCAGGGCCGCTAGCTTTTCGTGCACGGCGGTGGGCAGTGTGTGCGGCTGCCAGCTGGCCGTTGACTCGTAGCGCCAATCGACGCCGCAGCGGGCGCCATCCAGAGCCCCGACAAACGCCTGGCCATCGACCCAGGCGATCCGCAATTCGTAGAGTTTCTCAATATATCTTTGAAATACCATGGGACAAATCGACAGACCGGATAGCGCCTGTAGATCGCTGGGTCGCAGCAGTCGGGTGGGCAGTCCGGTCCCGCCCTGCATCGAGTACCCCAGCGAGCGCTGCAGCTTGGCGATG
This sequence comes from Pseudomonadota bacterium, assembly GCA_035345735.1. Taxonomy (GTDB): domain Bacteria; phylum Myxococcota_A; class Polyangia; order Palsa-1104; family JAEUJZ01; genus JAEUJZ01. The sequence continues at coordinate 8,917 of DAORCZ010000005.1, forward strand.
ACGCGTCCGTCGTGAGCGGTGTAAAACGCCTGTGCCGCCTGCGGGTCGGCGGTGATCAGCGTCGGCGGAATCGCCAGCCCGACCGACTGCGCCAGGCGAAGCTGACGCGTCTTGTTTTCGGCCGCGGCCATGGCGTCGGGCGGGTCGATCCAGAAGGCCTCGCCCAGCAGATCCAGGAAGCCGCTCAAGGTGGTCAGCGACTCGCGCACTGCCGTCTGGGCCTGCTCGCGGGGTAGGCTGGGGCTGAACGTGGCCGGCCACAGACGCCACAGCCAGACCGCATCCACCCGCAGCGGCTCGCCGCAATACAGCAGCCGAGGCCGTTCGGTCGGCTCCAGCGCCGCCGACAGGGAAAGAGACTGCGGAAAGGTGTCGGTATCGCAGCGCAGCACCTGCGCGCCGCGCGCTGCCAGGGCACCTGCCACTCGGCTGGTGCAGAACGGCTCGGCTTGATGCGACAGCAATAGAACCGATGGGTCAGCGCTCATCTCATCTCTCCGAGGGTTCTGTCCGGGATGGTGTCCGCGGCACTAGGCAGCGTCCCGATCCACCGAGTAGAGGTGCCTGGCCACCCGCCTAGGGTGAGCGGGGACTAGGAGTCGCGATCGCCGAGCCCGGTCGTCGCCTCGTCGTCATCGCTGGGGTACTTCTTGGTGCAGGGGCTATCGAGGCAGTGATAGGTCGGGGCGGTGCCGCCGCTCTCGGCTGCGGGATCGCTCTGCGATGACAGCAGGTGAGCGAAGAACGGGACAGCCAGGCTCTCGCTCGCTTCGACAAGCTTCTTGGACATGGACTTCTCCTTTTTCGGTTCGTCCCGCCGGGAGACCACCTGGCCCCCCGGTCTACGCGACCGTCGCGTGGGACGAGCCGAAGCCAAGGCAAGGCCTGCGCCAAGCGATGCCAGCGACCCTTTCGTTGGAAAATCGCGGACTTGGGCGAGCACAGGCGGGGGCCGGTGCGCGCGGGTTCGGCGCGGTCACGCCGATTTGGCGTGAGTCGTCGCGCGGGTTCGGCGCAGCCGCTGGGCGCGCCTGACTACTTGTCGCGCAGGCCGTACTGTTTCAGCTTGGTGACGAAGGTGCGCAGCGGCATGCCGATGAGTTCGGCGGCCTGGCGCTGATTGCCGCGGCTCTGCTCCAGCGCTTCGCGCATGCGGCGGGCTTCTAGCTCTTGTACTTCGTCGGCGATGCGGCGGAAGCCGGGACTGGGGGACGAGACCGTGCTCGCGGCTGGGCTGCTGGTGTGGGCAGACGAGGCGGGGGGCGCGGCGGCGGCATGCAGGAAGCGCGGCGGCAGGTGCTCGGGGTGGATCTCAGGTCCGGCCACCGTCGCTGCGCAGTAGTCCATGAGGTTGCGTAGCTCGCGCACATTGCCGGGAAAGGGGTGCACGAGCAGCGCGCTCAGCGTGGTCTCGGCCAGGCGCAGCGGCTCGCGGCTCAGCCCCCCGCAAGCCACGCGCAGAAAGTGTTCGGCCAAAGGCGCGATCTCGCTGGGGCGTTCGCGCAGCGGCGGCAGCACGACCATCGCCGCGGCGAGTCGGAAGTACAGGTCTTGGCGAAAGCGTCCGGCTCGCACCTCGTCTTCGAGATCGCGGTTGGTGGCGGCCACGACGCGGCAGTCGATCTTGCGCTCGCGCAGGCTGCCGACGGGACAGATGATCCCGCTCTCTAACGCGCGCAACAGCTTGGCCTGCGCCGCCAGCGGAAGCTCGCCGATCTCGTCGAGAAACACCGTGCCACCGCTGGCTGCTTCGAGCCGCCCCAGCTTGTCGGCGATGGCGCCTGAGAAAGCCCCGCGGGCATGGCCGAACAGCTCACTTTCGAAGAGATTTTCCGGCACGGCGGCGCAGTTGATGGTGAGCAGCGGTCCCGACTTGCGCGGCGAAAATAGGTGCACGGCCTGCGCGGCATTTTCTTTGCCGGTGCCGGTCTCGCCGCTGATCAGCACGGGCAGCATGCTGCGCGACAGCCGACGAATCAGCTCATAGACGCGGACCATCGCCGGATCACAGATCAGGCTGCGCTGCTCGCCAAGCTCGATCAAGACCGGGGGGCTGTCGCTGCGTCGGTTGGCACGCGTCGGTGTGTCTTCCCTTCGGCGATGCAGGACCAGGGTCAGGCTGCCCACCACGACGACGTCGCCGGAGACGATGGCGCGTTCTTCTTCCGCGGCCAGGGCTTCGCCGTTGACCCAGGTGCGATTGCGGCTGCCCAGGTCGCGCACGCGGATGCTGTCGCGATCGATGACGATGCGGGCATGCAGTCGCGAAGCCGACTGATCGTCGATGCGCAGGTCGGCCTCGGGGGCCCGTCCGACGAGCAGCTGGCCTGTCGGGGGCAGGGGAAACAGGGATGAGGTCTCAGCGCGAATCACCAAGAAGTAGGCGCGAGCGCCAAGCGAGGTGCCCGGGCTGGGCGTGCTGCTGATGGTGGTTTCGTTGTTCATGCCTCTACCTGACGGGCGGCTTCTTTGGGGGCGGGCTGGCGGCTGGGAGCTGCGGCTGGGTCGGCGTGGGTGCCGCGTCTGCTGCGATCGGCGCGACGGGATCGGTCACATCACTCAAGCGTGCGTTTTCGGCCAGCTCGGCTTGGATCAGTGCATCGGCGGGATCGTTGTGTTGCAGCGAAAGCAGGATCTCGCGAGCGGCCTTGCGATCTTGCGTCGCGGCGCCGCTGCGTCCCAGCGTCTGTTCGATGCGCGCTCGCTTGCGCAGGATGCGAGCCTGGCACAGCCGCAGCTCTAGCCAGCCGGCTTCCAGCCCTTCCTGCTCGGCGATTTGGCGCAGCGCGGCTTCATAGTGGGGCAGGGCCTGCACGATGTAGGGGCTACTGCCCGCGGCATCGCCGAGCCGTTCGTAAAGCGCGACCAAGCGATCGCGATGTCGCGCCGCATCCGGAGCCGCCATGTGCAGCGACTCTTGCAATTCCAAGGCCCGGGCATAGCGCGCTTGTGCGGCGGTGACTTGTCCTGTGCGCAGCTCGACATCGCCGACTCGCTGCAGCGTGGCGGCTAAGCGCCAGCGATGGCCGTGGTTTTTGTCGTCGCTTGAAAACAGCGACTCGCCGATGCGCAGAAGCTCGGTGGAAAGCGGTGCCGCCTCAGCCGTCTTGCCGGCATGCAGCAAGTAGTCGGAGAGTCGCAGGCCGCTGTCGATCACCGCTCGCCGCGCCTGGACATCGTTGGGCGCGGCCTTGAGTAGGGCGCTGACCTCGTCATACGACTGCCGCAGATCGGCGACCGCTTCCTCCGAGCGGCCCAGGTGCTCGCGGGCCAGACCACGGACCTGCAGCACGCGCGAGTAGAGGACGTGATAGCTCGATCCCTGCTGATCGGTGGGCGCGATGCGCCGCAGCATGTCGACGGCGCGCTCGGCCATGGCCAGGCCGTCGACACTGCGACCGAGCTGAATCAGCGTCTGCGCGATGCGGTAGTGAATGCCGCACATCTGCCAGCGATAGGCCTTATTGTCGGGCTCGCGCTTCCACAGCGGGGACAGCAGGCTCTGTGCCGTCTCGTACGCCGTCAGTGCCGAGCGCTGTCGGCCCTGTGCCTGCGCCAAGTCGCCGAGCAAGAGGTGGCTGCCCACAACCTCCTGCGCCGGCAGCGCATCCCCCGGCGCCGCTCGCAGGAGCTCTTGCCGAATCGAGAGCGCCCGTTCGTACTGCGTGCGCGCCTGTTGCAGGTCGGCGACTTGTTCCAGCGCATCGCCCAGCCCATCGTGCGCGTTGGCAAGCAGTAGGCGATAGCCGCGCTCCGCCGGGCGAGCCCGGACCAGGCTCTCGGCGCCGCGGATGGCCGCTTCAAACTCGCTCTTGGCGGTGCTGAGTCCAGCGTGGTGGCGCGCGAAGTCACCGCGCAGGGTGTGCAGCCGCACCAGCGCCTCGGCGACCTCTAGATCGTCGGGAAGCTGCTCGAATAGCGTCGTCAGCTGGCGATCCGTCAGGTCGAGGAGTCCCTGGCTGGCGGCTGTGGCCCCCGGCATCGGGCGCAGGTTGCGGCGGATGATGGTGAGGATCTCAGCGGTACTGGCCAGGGTCTGCTGTCGCTGTCGCACCGCCGAGCGCCGCTGCTTATGCGCGTAGTAAGCGAGGCTAAAGAGGCTGCTCAGTACGCCGAGCAGCACCGCCGCCGACAGCAGTCGCCGTAGCCGCTGTCGGCGCTCCCGCGCGCGTCGCGACAGCGGGGCGGTCAGCGGGGGCAGCATCGGCTGCGATCGCTGGCCCAGCGAATCCTCGGGCAGAAGCGGCAGCAGGCGCTCGCGCACCTGGGCCATCGGCGGGCGCGAGAGCGGACTTTTGGCCAGCATCTCGTGCAGCAGCGTGCGTAGCTCTGGCGGGATGGGCGAGTCGTCGGCGGCGCTGCGTTCGGGCAGGGGCGGTGGTGGCTCGCGCAGGTGGCGCTCGATCAGCTCCCAGCTCGACGTGGCGGTAAACGGCGGCGAACCGGTCAAGAGCTCATAGCCAATTGCCCCCAGCGAATACACGTCGGCAGCCTCATCGGCCGAGTGCGCGTCCAAGCACTGCTCGGGCGCCATGTACTTCAGCGTGCCCAGCACCGCCCCATCGCGCGTGGTGTTGTGCGACGAACTAGACGCCCCGTCGGGCGACTGCAGGCGGGCGAGGCCGAAGTCGAGGATCTTGATCACGCTGCCTTCGCCTTCCGGCATGCACATGATGTTGGCCGGCGAGAGATCGCGGTGGATGACGCCTGCGGCATGAGCGGCGGCCATCGCGCCAGCGCACTCCGCAAGGACGGCCATGGCGGGCAGCGGCGCCAGGAGGCCGCCCATCGTCTGCAAACGGTCGCGCAGCGGCTGACCCGGCAGGTACTCCATCACCAGGTAGCCTGTCCCGTCGGGCAGCACATCCTGATCAAGGATGGCGACGATGCCCGGATGGGTCAGGCGGCCCATTGCGCGAGCCTCTGCCCCGAGGCGCTTGGCGATATCCGGGCGCTCGCGGCTGCTGGGATGCAGGAGCTTGATCGCGGCCTGTCGCCCCATGCGGACGTGCTCGGCCAGGAACACCACGCCCATGCCGCCGGTGCCCAGCACGCGCAGCAGGCGGTAGGCCCCGACGACCCGGCCGATCCACTCCTCGCCCCAGTCGGCGCGACTGTTCGGCGGCATACGGCGCTTATCCTCCCCCCGGTGCAGCAGCATCGCCGGGGCGGGCGGGGTGTGCGGCGGCCTTTTCGGCAGGCGTTTCGGCGGGGCGGACTCGACTTTCAGGTTGACGTCGGCCCGTCGGTCGTCGTATTCGTACAGAGCCTTTGCGGGAGTAATTCAGTGGTAGAATGCCAGCTTCCCAAGCTGGACGTCGCGGGTTCAAGTCCCGTCTCCCGCTCCAGAGTCCCCCTGTCAGAAGCCGCTCTCCCCCGGAGGCGGCTTTTTTGTTATCTGGTGGCCACAAAGCTTGGCACCGCTCCTTCTTTTTATCCTTCAATTTACCTTTGTAAATAGATCGTGCCAGTCCCGGGCTGCTGGCCGCCACCGACCCCGACTCGGCGAGGCGATGCGCACGCCGCGTGCCGTCTGATTTGGCTGAGGACAGCCGACGCCAGGGCGCGGGGTGCCCGCCCAATTGTGGCGAGATTAATTGATTATCAGATTGGTCAAAATGTCGATTCGGTTCATGATTTTTAAATATCTAAATAAAGGCCGTAAGCCGACCCCGAAGTGGTTTCGCTGGTTTCTGGATTGCCGGCCGGACGGCCAGGCGGGGCGGGGCGGCTGCGCTATTTGAAGACGTAGCCGGCCTGCAGTCCGACGGTGCCGCGGCCGTAGATGGCGATGCCACCCTGACCGAGCCCGGCGCGGCCGAGCAGGGACAGACGCAGGACGCCGCGGCCCCCCAGCTTGAGCGGGACTTCGAAGCCGCCCCCGACCGCGCCGCCGGCATCGGGCTGCGCGGACTCGGGCGTGACCTTGAAGCCGATGTAGCCGACTTCCCAGCTGGCGAAGGATACGAAGCGCACCAGCGACAGGACGTCGGCTTGTAGGGCAACGCCGCCGACGTAGGACGCGGCGAAGTTGGGGGCCACGCGCAGGCTGGCGCCGTGATTGGTGAACAGGACAAAGTTGCCGAAGGCGACACCGACCAGGGCCGTGCCCTCGGCGCGCCAGCCACCGCCGCCGGGCAGGACGTCGCGGCGCAGGGGGAAGCCATCGCTGGAGTACACCGGATCGACGGCGATGCTGCGGTCGAGGTAGCTGGTGCTGGTCGCGCCGACCACCGACGCCATGCCCTGCAGGGCAAAGCGGCTGCGGCGCAGGGCGGGCGTGCGCACCGCGGCGTTGATGTTGCCGAAGCCCGCGGCAGTCTCGCCCGTTGGTGTGCTGAACGAGGCGCGCAGCGCGCTAACCCAGAGATCCGCGCCAAAGCCCCCGCGCATGAGCAGCCGGCCACCGGCCGCAAAGCGCATTGCGCCGTGCGTCGAAAATTCCAGCCGCGCTCCGATGTGCGAGCGGGCCCAGGGCGAGCGCACGCCTTCGAGCGGAGCCTCGCCGAAGCCGCCGAGGAGCACATCTTCCGCGTTTACGCTGGCTGGCGAGAGGGGGGGAACCGCATGGGGATCCGTCGCGAGACCGGCCACAGCGCCATGGGCGGGGCCATCCGTCGGGCTGGGACTGCCGCCGCTCCCCGGCTCGGCAGGCGGGGCCACGGGGGGCGCGGGCGTCACGACCGCGACCGGCGGTGGGGAGACCATCGGATCGATGGCCGGCGGCGGCGTGTCGTCGGTGGGGACGGTGGTGGACAGCGGCACCTCGGCCATCAGGCCAGCTACCATGACGCGCAGGCGGTGCATGCCGCGGCTCGGGGCTCCGGCGGGCGGCACGTCGCCATCGAGCAGTACCGACACCGGCAGGCTTGGCGGCCCGCTCACGATGGGCAGCTGACCGACCTGGGTGTGGACCATGCCGGTTGGCGACAGACCGCTGACCCGGGCAATCAGGAATCGAATGGGGGGGCCTTCCATGCCGCGGGCGCCGATGTCATCGATGGCGAAGACGCGGACGTGATAGCTGCCGACCTCGACGCCGGGAAGCTCAAGCTGCGGCTGATCGCCGGCAAGTTCTTGGCTGCTGACCAGGACCGGATCGGGCCCGCTCTCAAAGCGCAGCAGATCGGCGCGATAGCGGGCGGCCCCCATCACGGGTGAGAAGCGCAGGCCGACTTCGCGGGTGGCCTCGCCCGTCAGGAACAGGTCCGGCACGCTAAGCCACTGCGGCGCCGGCAGGAGCGTATGCGGCTGCGAGGCGGGCTCGCCCTTGCTGCAGCGGCTGGCCTGACCGGAGCGCACATCGACGGCGCCTGGGTTGTTGCCGCCGAGGCGTACATAGCCATCGATGACCTCGGTGGTGGTGACGTTGCCCTCGACGCGCAGGCGGGCTTCCTTGGCGCGGATCCACGATCGGCCGCAGGGCGTGGCGACATAGAACATCGCCGGGGGCTGACCGCCCCGCGTCGAGATCGTCACTTCGCCGCGCGCCAGGTACACAGCATCGCGCGCTAGGAGCGCAGCCAGGCTGTTACTACCCAGAGCGAGGCTGGTGCCGGCGGCGGAGACCAGCTCGATACCGCCGCGGCGAGTGAGGACTTCGTCGCGGGCAGCCAAGGCCGTGGTGGGTGACACGCTGAGCTCAGGCGGTTCGCCGCCGTGGTTGTAGACCACATCGCCACGCTGCGAGACCACGCGCAGGATGCCGGCTGCGTTGGCTGCGCCGCCCCCGACATCACCGCCTCGCAGCGGTGGGATGCCAGTCCGCGGGCGTGGGCCCGTTGCGGGAGGGACGGGCGTGGCCGCCGGAGCCGCAGGGGGGGCGGGGGTCTGCGCTGCACCGCTGCCGAGCCAGCCGGACAGCGACAGCGAAAACGCCAGCAGCGCGACCGCCTCGATTCGCCCCCGCAGAGCGCATCGTGGAGTAGCACCTGGGGCCAGTTCACGGGAAGGGCTAGGGGGCGGGTGCGCGACGATCATCGTTACTATCCCACGGATTTTATTATGATAGGCGAGGTTTACCGACGATGTCTATGCCGATATCTGAATCAGCCGCGCGCGCTGCGCAGGGCGCGGTGATGGCGACGGAAGTAGGAGTGGCGGTGGGTGCAAGTGGGGGCGGGCTGCCGCCGGTCCACCTCCCAGAGCGGGACGAGGCAGAGCTGTCCCCCATCGTCGTCCAGAAGTATGGCGGGAGCTCGGTGGCCAGCCCGGAGCGACTCCGGCAAGTGGCGGCGCGCGTCGCTGCAGCGCATCGGGCCGGGCAGCGGGTGGTGGTCGTCGTCTCGGCGATGGGCAAGACCACTGATGAGCTCTTGAGCCTGGCCAAGAGCATCGCGCCCAGTCCGCCGCGCCGCGAGCTGGACATGCTGCTTTCCTGCGGCGAGCGCATCTCGATGGCGCTGCTCGCCATGGCGCTTTCCGAGCTCGGCGTGCCGGCCATCAGCTTCACGGGATCGCAGTCGGGCATCCTGACCAACGATCGCCACTCGGGCGCTCGCATCATCGAAGTGCGCCCGGTGCGCATCGAAGACGAGCTGGCCCGCGGCTACGTGGTCATCGTCGCGGGCTTCCAGGGCATGAGCTACAAGCGCGAGATCACGACGCTCGGTCGCGGCGGATCGGACACAACCGCCGTCGCGCTAGCTGCCGCGCTGGGGGCGGCGCACTGCGAGATCTATTCGGATGTCGATGGTGTCTACACCGCCGATCCGCGCTTGGTGCCTGATGCGCGCCACATCCCTCATCTGGCGTACGACGAGATGCAAGAGCTCGCCGCCCATGGCGCCAAGGTGTTGAACGCGCAGGCCGTCGAGTGGGCCCAGCGGGCTGGCATCGTCATTCACGCCAGAAAGACGCAGCCGCTGCCCAGCGGTTCCGCTCACGGCCGCGAGACGCAGATTGTGGCCCGCCGGCCCCCCGGACCGAACCCCGCTGACAGCGAGCAGGGGAGGCCGGAGCGACTAGCGACCGCAGTCACCAGCACGGCTCAGCTGATCGAGATCAGCACACCCACGCACGGCCGAGCTGTGCTGGCCGTGCTGCAGAGCCAAGGCGTCAGCCTGCGCGAGCTTTCGCTCGATCTGCCACCTGGAGCGGACAGCGCGGGATCGATGGGCCAGGCGTTGCGCGCGAGCTTTGTTCGCGATGACTTGCCCGACTTTGCCCACACCTTGGCGCAGCTCTCGGCCGCGGCGCAGGGCTCGCTGTCGTCTTGTGATGCCTTTGGCTCGGTGACTGCCGTCGGGCCAGGCCTTGGCAGCTCGGCGCCCGCGCTTTTGGCGGTCGATGCGGATCTGGCGGCGGCCGGGCTGCACGTTGTGCGCTATCGGCAGAGCGGGCTGTGCCTCACGATCCATCTACCGAGCGCTGAGGTCGCGACGGCCACGCGGCGAGTGCATGACCTGCTGTGCCGTGATTCCTCGTCGGTATCCGGCTAGGCCCGGGCTGGCGCGCTTATTTGCTGGGAGCCGCGGGGCTGGGCGCCGAACCTTGCACCCCGATCTTCTCGGAGGGGTCGCCAGGCGCGGCAGTGGGGGCGGGGGCTGCATCGAGCGCTGGGGCGGGACCACCGTCTTCGCTGGCCACACCTGGGGCCTCATCAGTCGCCGGGACACTCTGGGGGAGCGCGCGCAGCGTGACGCTTGCGATCTCGTCGCGCGCCAGCGATAGCTCGACCCGCGATTCCAGGTGACCTGGTGCCCGCACCATCACGCTGACCGTGCCCGTGCTGCGGGCGTATTCGATCATGAGCGGAGTCTGGCCAATGAGCGTATCCGACGGTAGCGGACCGCGGACCTCGGCGCCGGCGGGGATGCTGGTCAGCGACCAGTGGACGGTGGAGGTGACCTTGGGTGCACTGCCGGCATCTGCGCTCGCGCTCGCTGAGGTGGGCCCTTGGCGCAGCGCACCGAGCCAGCCCACGGCTCCGCCGGCCGCCGCCGCCAAAAGAACAACGACCAGCCCGAAAAAGAGCAGCCCGCGCCTGGCGGGTGGGGTCGCTGGAGTCGCCGCTCGGGGGGCGCTGCTGGTCGCAGGAGCTGATGGGGTGGGCGCAGCGGGCTCGGGCTCCTTCGCTGGACTTGCCGTCGGGCTCTGCGCTTCGCTGGGGTTCTTGCCACTGTTGATGCTGCCCGCCACGGCCGCGACCGCACCCGCCAGCGCCGGAATGCGCGCCAGCTCAGTCGCTACCTCGGCGGCCGAGGGGCGCTCGGCCTGCTGCTTGGCCAGCATGCGATGGACCAGCGCCGCGAGCTCAGGATGGATCTGCGGCACCTTGGCCTGCAGCGAGGGCGGCTCCTGATACATGTGCATCGAGAGCAGCTCGGCATCGGTCTCGGCGTCGAACGGGATGTCGCTCGACAGCATCTCGTACAAGATGATGCCCAGCGAGTAGACGTCGCTCTTGTCATCGACATCCCGCGCGCTGCGGCACTGCTCGGGCGCCATGTAGGCCGGCGTGCCCAAGATCGTGCCGGTGCCGGTCAGGCCGCCGCCGTCTGCGGTATCGGGCTGCACGACCTTGGCCAGTCCGAAGTCGAGGATCTTGGCGCGCTCACCGCCCGCTGCCTCGGCATCGGCGACGATCATGATGTTTACCGGCTTCAGATCACGGTGAATGATGCCTTTGCTATGCGCCGCGGCCAGCGCCGAAGCCATCTGTCGGCAGAGCCGCACCGCGACATCGGGAGCCAGTCGTCCGCCGCTGCGCTCTAGGCGCTGACGCAGCGTATCGCCGTTGAGATACTCCATGACGATGTAGGCGCTGCCATCGGTGGTCTGGCCGAACTCGTAGATGTTCACCAGGCTCTGGTGCTGCACGATGTTGACGGCGCGCGCTTCGTTGATGAAGCGCTGCACGATCTGCTTGTTGTTGGCGTAGCGCCGGTGCAGGACCTTGATCGCGGCCCGTCGGCCGATCTGATCGTGGACGCCTTCATAGACCTGGCCCATCCCGCCTGCCCCCAGCATGCGCACGATGGAATAGGCACCGATCTTTTGATTCTCCAAAGCAATCCTCTGCGAGACGTGGGAGCCCCCGGTCGGACAGCACGCCCGTCGCAGGCCGGAGCCGTGAGGCGGGCTGCTGAGCTGCGCCGACTAAGGTGGCTAGGGGATTATATCAAACGAAATTCCGAGCCATTTCACTCATAATCAGCGGAGCGATGTCATTTGGCGCATCCTGGGCATCCGGCGGCAACTATCGGATCGACCTCGTGCGCACGATTGCTTGGGTTCGGGTCTGGAAGCGACCCGACCTAAGCCGCGAGGAGGGCTCGGCCCTGGCCCAGCAAAAGGTGAAGCTGCTGCAGCAGCTAGCCGCGGGGCCGCGCAGCATGGCCAAGGCGCTGCTCCTGGATCTGAGCGCAGCACCGACGAGCTGGGGACCGGTCACGGAAGCCGCGCTGGCCGAGATCCTTGCAGCCTGGGAGGCCGCGGGACGGCGAGTCGCTGTGCTGCTTGCTGAAGATCCCGTGCAAGGCGTACTTGTTCGGCCGCTGCTCAAAAAGGCGGCGCCCCACATGGCCCGCTCATTTCACAGCGAAGCTGAGGCGCTGGATTGGAGCGTGCACGGGGACCACGGGGACCACGGGAGAGTGCCCTGAGGCGATCCGGTCCCGTGTTGGCTGGGGCTCACTGGCTTGCGGCTAGGCCGCGGCTGCCGTGTCGCTGTCGCCGTCGCTGTCGTTCTCGTCCGGCATGGTCTTGAGCAGCGCATCGATCGCCGCTTGCACCTGCGCGATCACACCAGCCGGCACGCTGCCCTCCAGCACCGAGATCAGCTCGACGAGCTTTTTCGCCAGGCGCAGGGCTTCGTGCTGGCGCTTGCGGCGCTCGACCTCGATATCCGATGGAAACAGGCTGTCGCGGAACTGGCGGTTGACCTGACCGAAGGGCAGGTTCTCATCGATGATCGCCCGCCGCACTTCGGCCAAGAGATCCTCGGCCACCTGGCCATCTCCGGCGGCTTCCTCGGCGCGGCGCAGAAACTCGATGTTCTGCAGGCTGGGAAACTCCTGGCTGACGCCATCGCGATCGAACACCTCGGGCGCGGCCTTGCGCAGGAAGGCATAGGTGCCGACCAGCTTGTTGACCGTCGAGGTCTTCAGGTGCAGCTCCTTGCGGTAGTACTCCTCGAAAGAGACAAAGCCCCAGGTGGTGTAGCGCTGGTCCTTCTGGCAGGACGACAGCGCCTCAGCGAGCTCGATCCAGCTGGCCTTGAAGCGACGGGTGCGCGCGATGAGCTCAGCGCGCTCGGGATCGCCTGCGAAACGACGCTCGGCCGCGGCAAGGGCGGCATCGACCTTGGTGTGCACGGCGATCGAGGGAGCTGAATTGGACCCGTGCGCCGAGCCGGCTTGGGTCGATGGTGCGGGAGTGTGCGACATGCGGCGCAGTCTACCACCAGGTGCCCCAACGTACGCCGCCTAAGCGCGTTGGCGCGTCTTCATAGAGCACGCGTCCACGCGTCCGCACGTCTTCGATCCGCTCAGGCGCCCAGTAGATGCGCGTCTTGATTGCGGCAACCCCGCCAGTTCGGCCATGATAGGGGATACGTCGGGAAGTCTTCTGACCCCTGACGCGCCTCCCTAGAGAGCTCATGTCTACGTCATCTACACGTCATGTCTCGGTTCCGTTTGAGCGCATCCAGCGAGTCATCGACATCTTGTCGATGGTCTCCATCGGCGAGTACTCGCCGGAGATGATTCAGATTTCGCCGAGCGAGCACGCCGATGAGTTCTCCGTGCTTGAGGCGGCCTTGAACATCTACAACCAAGAGCTGGCTTCGGCGCGCGCCCAGAACGAGCGCTATATCAGCGAGCTCGAACGCTCGAAACAAGAGCTGCAAGAGCAGATCTCGACGATCGCCAAGCAGCAGATGGCGATTCACGAGCTGTCCTCGCCCATCGCTGAGGTCTGGGAAGACATCCTGCTTCTGCCGGTCATCGGCTCGCTGGATAGTCAGCGCGCATTCGAGATGACCGAGAAGCTGCTCGATCGCATCAAGCAGACGCGCTCGGCCTGCGTCATCATCGACATCACCGGCGTCGAGGTCGTCGATACTACGACGGCGAGCGCGATGCTGAAGATGACGCGCGCGGCGCGGCTGCTGGGTGCGGTGTGCGTGCTCACCGGGGTGCGGCCTGAGATCGCGCGCACCATGGTTCAGCTCAACATCGAAGTCGAAGGCGCGCGCACGATGCGTACGCTCAAGGACGGGCTGCGCGCTTGCTTCGATCTGTTACGCCGTCGTCGGGATCAGCGGCGGCGACAGGCAGAAAATGGCGATGGCTTGGTGTTCGGCCAGAAAGCCAAAGGGGCGGCGAGCACTGCCCAGGGGGAAGTCGCCAGCGACGCATCTGCGGAACAGGGCGGCAGCCCGGCGGCGCCGACACCAGCTGCCGCTGCGACACCCGGCGAACCGGCTGCGAGTCCCAGTCCAGACGACCTATTGGGTGGCCTGGGCTAGCCGCGCGTGGAAACCATGAATCGCAGGTCCGACTAGAGCGCGAGTATGGTATGTGCTGTGGATAGTCGCCCCATGCTGACGCAGCCCAGACAAGCGAGCCGGACCGCTGGGTCAGGGCGAGAGATTCAGAAGCCGTAGACGTAGACAATGAGCGCTGTCGAGAAGCAGGATTCAGCCGTGGGAACGGGGGACAAGGGGCCAGAGGCCGCGGGCTCAAAAACAGATCCCGAAGTCACGCCGTTGCCCGCCCCCATGCCCGGGCTGAGCATGGAGCTTGAAGCGCTAGAGCCTGAGGAGCCGTCACTGGCTCCGCTCGCCAAGCTGCCCGGGGTGGTTGCCCGCGCGGGACAGAGCGGCAGCAAGAAGCTGAAGGCGACGCACAGTCCCGGCGGCAAAGCCTCGTCAAGCAAGGGGACGGGGAGCGCATCCAAGGGCAGCAGCAAAGCGGCTCACAGCGAGCGGGCCGAGAAGAACGAGCGGGCTGACAAGAACGACCGGTCCGATAAGAACGAAGCCAAGGCCAAGCTCTCGACGACCAGTACGAAAGAGACGACCGGTGCTCCAGCGCCGGCCGCCCCGCGCGGCAATGCCAAGGTGGAGACTGCGACGATCCCGCCACCGGTCCTGGCGATGCCCGAGACCTTGCCGCTGTCCCCGCCGCCGGTTGCGCCCAAGGCGAACGAGCGGAGTCGGGCGTGGTGGGCCATCGGTGCGCTGGGCTTGGTGGCCTTAGGGGCTGGGGTGGGTGCTCTGCTCTGGCAGCCGGCGCCGCCGACTACCGTTCCACCGCCGGAGACGCCTGCTGCGGTCCCGGCTGCACCCCCGCGGACGGCGTTGACCGTGACGCCGATTGAGGCCCCCGGCGGGCCGGCTGCGCCGGTGCCAGTCGTCGAAGCGCTGCCGGCTGCACCCAGCGCGGCGGCGCCCAATGCACCGAGCGTGGCGGCGCCAAACACGGCGGGGGGGCCGGCTGCTGCCGTCGAGCCGACGGGTAAGCCAGCCAGCCCCGAACCCGGGGTTGCGGCGCCGCGCACGACATCGAAACCAGTCGCCGCCGTTCCCTCAGGAACGCCCAGCAAGCCGGTCGTAAAGGCCGCTGCGCCCGTCCCGAAGCCGGGACCGAACGATGGCGCCGCCGGGGATGGCAAGGGGGTCGGGAAAGCCCCAGGCAAACCGGGCACTAAGCCCGCCGCTGTGGCCGCCGCGCCACTGTCGCTAGAGCCGGTGCCGCAGCTTTCCCCGCCGATCATTCGTCAGCACATGCTGTCGGCCGAACGGCGTTTTCCGACCTGCGTGCGAGAAGGCTTCGGCAGCAATGTCAGCATCGGCATTGTCGTCGAGTCGGCCGGCACCGTGCGCAAAGCCGACATCCTTGGACCACTGGGCCAAAGTGCCACTGGCCGCTGCATCTCCGAACAGATCCGCGGTCTCCGCTTCCCGCCGTTCACCGAAGGCGGCGCGAGCAAGTTCTTCGTCTGGTCGTATCAGGTTCCGCAGGCCAACTAGGCCGCGCGAAGACCTCCGACCCGGCGCCGCCGTCGCAGTGTTGCGACGCAGGCGTTTGCCCACAGCAGCCCCGAGGGTAGCCCTGGCGGTTTCTGTCTCGGCGAAGGCCGGCGCATCGTGCGATAATTCGACAGAGTCATGTGTCCGTTCGGTCCGCGCCATAGGCGTCGACCAGCGAGGCTCGGTCTATGAGCCTCAAGGCGACGGCGATGGGCCAGCAGTGTCCACGCTGCGGCGCGCTCTATGATCAGGGCACGCAGCATCAGTGCGGGGACGGTCAGCAGGTACCGATCTCCGTCGGAAACGAGCCCGTTGCGGCCGATCCCCTGATCGGCACGATCATCGGCGAACGCTACGACATCCTGAGCCGACTCTCAGCCGGTGGCATGGGCGTTGTCTACAAGGCGCGCCACGTCCTTCTGGACAACCTGGTGGCGGTGAAGGTCCTGCTCAAGCCGCAGGATCTGGATGCGCAGCGGCGCTTTCTGCAGGAGGCGCAGCTTGCCTGCAAGATCCAGCACCCGAACATCGTTTACATCTCCGACTTTGGCGTGCTGCCCGACGGGCGCTCGTACATCGTCATGGAGCTTCTGCGCGGGCAGACCATCGCCGATGTCATCAACAAAGGTCGCGTCGCGCCGATTCGCGTGTGCCAGATCGGCGTGCAGATCGCTCGTGGTCTGCAGGCGGTGCACGACAAGGGGATCATCCACCGCGATCTCAAGCCCGAGAACATTTTCCTGATCGAGCAGGACGGCAAGAAAGACTTCGTCAAGATTGTCGATTTCGGCATTGCCACCGACGCCGCCTTGCCGCAGATCAACGTCCGTCAGGAAGGCATCGATCCCAACTCGCCCGAGGCGCTGCGGGCGGTGCGACAGCGGCAGACGCTACCGGGCACGGTCCTTGGCACGCCGCACTACATGTCGCCCGAGCAGGCGCTGGGTGAAGACGTCGACCACCGGGCCGATCAGTATGCGCTGGGCTGCATCTTGTACGAGATGCTGGCCGGGACGGTGCCGTTTGACGACGACAACCCAGCAGCGCTGATGTTTAAGCACGCCTACCGGCCACCGCCTTCGCTACTGGAAAAGGTGCCGGGCTTGGAGGTGTCGGCATCGCTGATGCAGATCGTGATGCGGACGCTGATCAAGTCTCGCGATCAGCGCTTCCCGGCGATGCGCGATCTCGAAGCCGCGCTGCAGGCCGAGGTCGATGCGGTATTGGGCAAGGCCGACTCGCTGCGCTCAAGCCAGCTCTACGCGCAGACTCCGCCGGTAAAGAAGATCTCCTGGCTGGCGCTGGTCGGGATCGCGCTGACCATCGCGGTGGTCATCGCCGGAGGCACTACGCTGGCCATGCAGCGCGGCTGGCTGGCGCCATTTCGCTTGGATACCAAGGCCATGCTGGCGCTGCGCGGGGCCGCGCTGGCCCAGCTCAAAGAAGATCTGCGCAATCCGGATCCCGAACTGCGACGCGGTGCGATCGGGGCCTTGGGAGCGACGGCCGATGGCAGCTTGGCGCCGCTTCTGGCCGTGCTGCTAGAAGACAAAGAGACGGGCGTGCAGATCCGCGCGGCTGAGATGCTGGGGCAGCTCGGGCAGCCCGGTGTGGTGCCCAAGCTGGTCCCGCTGCTGGAGCGCAGCAAGTCGGAGGCTGTCGTCGCGGTGGCAGCTGCCGAGGCCATGGATCAGCTGGGCGATGCCCGCGGGCAGCAAGCCCTGCGACAAGCCATGTCGGGCAAGCAGGACATGGCGCGTCTACAAGCCGCGATGTACCTGTGCGGCAAGGGCGAGCGCGAAGCCCAGAAGATGCTGACCAGCGCGGTGTCGCGCGGCAAAGTGCCGGAAGAAATTGCCGTCGCCATCCTCAGTCGTCTGGCGCAGTCCGGCGATACGGCAGCGCGCGAAAACCTGCTGCTGCGCCTCAATAACACCACCAACCGCGATCAGCAGCTGACGTTGGCGTCGACATTGGCGCGCATTGGCGAAGGACGCGGGCGAGAGCTCTTGCGCGATACGGCGCGCAAGCCCGGGCCTCAGCAGCTGCGGGCGGCCACTCTGCTGGCTGGCCTGGACGAGCCCACCGATGCCGAGCTGTTTCGCGGCGTGGTCAACAACGGCGATGCACCAGCCCCGGCACGGATCTTGGCGCTGGGGGGACTTGCGCATGTCGGAGCCACCAGTGATCTCAAGCAGCTGCAGGGGCTGCTGAAGCAGAACAGCGATCCCAAGCTGCGCCAAGCGGCGGCGGCTGCCATGTTGCGCATCAGCGATGCCGATCCGGTCCTCGCTGCCGCGCAGAGCATGCCGGTGGAGAGCGATCCCAGCTGGCTCTTGCGCGATAACGCCGTGGCGGCGCTCGGCGATCTCGACTCGCAGGGCAGCGTCAATGCGCTGGCTCGGGTGCTGCGTCGCCGCGATTCGTCTCAGGAAGCGAGACTGGAAGCGGCGCGTGTCCTGGGCCGACGCAGCGATCCGGCTGCGCTGCGGGTCCTGCGTGACAGCGTTGAAGACGGCGACGCTGGTGTACGACAAGAGGTCATCCAATCGCTGGCCAGCGTGGGGCGCCGCTTGGGCGAGCGCGGCCTGACCACCGCGCGCATGGAAGCCACGGGCCTGCTGAATAAGATCCTTTTGGCCGGGAATGGCACCGACGAAGTAGCAGCCCGCGCCGCCCTGCTTTCGCTGGGTGATGAGAGTCAGCGGGCGCCGCTCTCAACGGCCTTGAAGAGCTTGGATGAGCGCAAGCGGCTGCAGGTTGTGCAGGCGGTGGAACGCGACTCGACCCTGCTCGCGGCGGCCCTGGATGACAAGGCGCCTGTGGTGCGTCAGGTGGCGGCGCGCAAGCTGGCGGCGATGGGTGACCAGCGAGCAGCGCCAGCCCTGCGCGAGACCGTCTCTAGCCAGCGCAACAGCGCCGATGGTCTGCACGCCTACGCTCAGCTGCGTCGGCTGGGCCAGGACATGTCGCCGCCACCCGATGCCCAGGCCATGCTGGATAGTAAAGATGCGCCGACGCGGGCCGCAGCACTTGAAGCGCTCAGTGTCCAGGGCGGCGAGGCGCGCAAGCGAGCCATGGAGCAGGCGGTTCGCGACAGCGATCCCCGCGTGCGTCAGCGCGTCCTGGAGCTGGCGCTTGAGATCTCGCAAGAGAAAGGCGGCGCTGGCGTGGCGTTTGCGACCTCGCTGCTTAAGCAGTTGTCGCGCGACAGCGATGGCACGGTGCGGGCGCGAGCCACGGCGCTCTTGACTCGCCTGCAGGCCCAGAAGCGTGTCGAAGAGCAGAACCCACCGACCACCCCAGCCACCGAGGCGACCGGGACGGGGGGCGGCACCGCGAACCCTCCGCCGGTGGATGCCGGGGTCGCGAGCAGTAGCGGGGGCGAGACGCCGACTGCCACCGCGCAGACCAGCGACAGCGATAGCGGCAAGTCGGCGAGCGAGGGCGACAAGGTCGATAACGAGCAGCTGCAGAACATGCTCAAGACCGGTCGTGAGCAGTTCAAGCGACAGGAATATCGCAAGGCGCAGAAGTCACTGGAGCGCTTGAGCAGCCTGTGTGGACGTCAGTCGAGCAAGCCGTGTGCGCCGATCTCCTACGAGCTGGCCTTCTTCTTGGGCCGCAGCTACGAGGAGCAGGGGCAGCAAGCCGACGCCATGAACGAGTTTCAGCGTCTATCGGGGAAGAAGGGCGGCACGAGCGAGCAGCGCGATTACATCTCTCGTGCGATCAAAGATCTAGGTCGCAAGCTGGGTCGCGTGCAGGTCAAGCGCAGCAAGCGCGGACGCTGCGAGACGACGATCCTTTGGGTGACGCCGGGTGAGCAGGTCATCCCGCTCGGCGCCGGGGACACGCGCACGGTTACCGTCGGGCGCAATGAAAAAGTCAGCGTGGGGGAATGCAAGTGACGGACACGACCAGAAGACCCTGGCCGCTCTCCGTAGGCCTTGTTCTTGGCCTTGTTGTCGGACTTGAGCGAACCGCAATCTGGATGGCGGTGCTGCTGGTGCTCTGCGGCGGAGCAACCGGAGCGCGGGCGGAGGCGAGCGGCGAGGTGCTGCTGACCCCGCCGTGGTGGGCCAAGGGAGCGGCGCTTTCGATCGATGGCCGACCGGCCGGCAAGCTGCCGCAGAAGATCCTCTTGCCCCCGGGCGATCATGAGCTGGTGCTGCAGCAGGGGCGGGTGCTCCTGCCGGTCAAGGTGGCCGTCAAGGCGGGACGCGGCACGCTGGTGCGCTGGCCACGCTTGACGACGCCGGAGGTGACGCTGGGGAAAGCGGTGGGCCTGGTCTTTGAGCCCACCAAAGTGCAGCCCGGTCTGCAGCAGGCGGTGGTCAGCGGCATTCACGCCGCGCAGTACGCAGTGCTTGGCGAGTACGGCAAGCTAGAGAGTTCACCCATGCCGGTCGCGTGCAGTGAGTCTGCGGCCTGCTTGGAAGAGCTGGCGACGCTGCACGGTCTGCGCTTTGTGCTGAGCCTGCAGCTTTCGACCAGCGATACCAGCGCGCCGCTATTGCTGCGCATCTTCGACGCAGAAACCGGCGACTTCGCGCTGCAGCAGGCCGTTGTGATCGCGGAGGCTGAGCTGGGCAAGCGTCTGCCACCGCTCCTCACGCAGGCCCTTCTGCGTGCGCCGCTGCGACCGCTGGGGCTCATTGAGATCAGCTCGCAGCCGACAGGCGCCGAGGTCCTAGTCGACGGGCGGCGGCTGGGGGTGACGCCTTACCGACGCTCCGCCGCGATCGGCGAGCACGACATCGTGCTGCACAAGACGGGCTTTGCGGACTATCTGAATACGATCGATGTGCAGGCCGGGCGTGGCTCGGCCCTAGATGCGGTGCTGCGGGCCGAGGTGCCCCCCAGCCCCGCGATGCCGCCGCCGGCAACCGCCAAACGCTAAAACGTCAGCGACTCGGCGGGGCAGACGGTGCTCTGTGGATCGGGCATGTGACCGCGAACCACGACGAAGGCACGGAACGCCGGAGCTAGCTCGCCAAAGCCGGCGCCGCCTCCGAAGTCGATGGCCCCGCGCAGCCAGCCGATGCGCACGATCCCGCGTAGCTCGGTGCCTTTGACCGGGCTGCCGCTGACCAGGTTGACGCTGCCTGCGGCCTCGGCCAGAAGTGCCCAACCGATGCGCCGTACGGGCAGCTTGGCTCCGGCGGCGAGGCCCCACTCCAGCTGATCGTGCAGGGTGGTCTCATAAAGCTGACGCTGTGCCGCAAAGCGCGCGCCGATCTGGGCCCCCACCGCCAGCCAGCGATGCCGGAAAGAGCCAACGAGGCGCGGGCTCATGGTGAACGAGGAGCTGGCGATAAAGTCGCGCTGGCCCCCACCCGGAGCCGTCATCTCCATGACGATGGCGGCGCCTAGCTTGCTCTCAAGGGGGGTCAAGAGGGCCTTGGCGCGAAAGCGCAGATCGCCGAGGCCCGTCGTTCCGAGCGGCTCCGACGAACCCTGGGTATCCGACGCGGTCACGCCGGTCAGGCGCAGGCGATCGCCGTTTTGCCACAGCGAGATCGGTGCGGCAAAGCCCACGGCAAGCCGCCCGCGATAGACGCCAAGCTCGGCGCCGGCATCGACGGTTAGGCGATAGCGGACGGGGACGGCCTCTTCACCACCGGTCAGGCGATTGCGCAGCACCAGTCCGCGCCCCAGGAACGAGGCACCGCCGGCAAACCACAGCTGACCGGCCGCCGGAACTGCGGCGCCTTCCACTTGGCCAAACGCCAAGGGACCCGGCGCGGGCGCAAAACGATCGGCAGCGATGCCGGTGTCCTGCGCGAGTGCCAGTGCGGGAAAGATGAAGAGGGAGAGGAGGGGAGGGAGGACGCGGGCGAGAGCGAGGTTACTTCTTGTCGGACTTCTTATCGGCCTTGGGAGCCGGCTTGCCGGGCTCGCCCAGGGAGGCGAAGAGCTCGGCGGCGGTGAGCGTCGAGCGAACGGACTCTTGGCGCTTACGAATGCGACCGGCCTTCTGGTGGTTGCGGACGCGTCGGCGCGAAGTAACTGCGGTGTTGGAAGCCATCTATGTCTCCGAATATCCAGGGATGCTTGCAGGATGCAGCAGTCTCCCCAGACGACCCTACGGTGTCAAGAGTGCAGTCGCAGGGGAGGTCGGGTCGGGGCGCAGCTTGGCCCGCCAGTCGGCTACCTGGCAGCCAACTGCCAGCCGCCGGGTTTGATGCGCTAGGATATTCGCCATGCTGAAATCGACGCTGTCAGCAAGCCGGCGGCGAACCGTTCTAGTCGCCGTGTTGCTTGCGTTCTGCGCCTGGGTCATTGGCCGTCAGGTAGAGGCTCGCCCTGGCGGGGGACAAAGCTATCGCTCCTCGACGCGGAGCTCGTCTTCCTCATCGGGATCTTCGCGCAGTTATTCTTCGGGCAGTCGCAGCTCCAGCTCGTCGAGCTATGGGTCATCTAGTTCTTCATCGAGCTCGTCGTCGCGCTCCTATTCATCGGGCTCGTCATACTCCGGCTCGTCGAGCAGCTCGACGACGGTCTATGTCCCCAGCAGCGGCTATCACTCGTCGAGCTCAGGCTGTAACGGCTTCACTTGGGTGGTGCTGATCCTCATCGTTGCCGTGCTGCTTTACCTGTATCTGCGGGGGCGCAAGGGCTCGAACGGCAGCGAGGAGCGGGCCACCATCGACGTCGATCAGGGGACCGCACAGGCTGGCATCGCGGCGCTCAAGGAGCGCGATCCCGAGTTCGATCCGGCAGCCTTTGTCGAGCGCAGCCGCACCGTCGTGTCCAAGGTCAACGACGCCTGGCTTGGCGGGCATATGGGGCCGACGCGGCGCCTGATCTCCGACGGCGTGTTCACGCGCTTTAACACGCAGCTGCAGCTGCTGAAGGC
>DAORCZ010000006.1:0-30377 GCA_035345735.1 Pseudomonadota bacterium
GTCGGGGGACGACCTAGCCGCGCAGCGCTGGGGGCTCATTGTTCCGCTGGGAACCTTAGGCGACGAGCTTCTGCGCTGCCTGGCCCCGCTTCTGGAACAGCGGGCCCGGCAACAGGACATGGCCAGCGCGGACCTTGTTGTGCTGCGCGTACCCGCCGGGAGTGAGCTCACCATGGCAGCGGCGCGAGCCTGGCGAGAGGAATGCTACGACACGATTGCCGACTGGGATCGACCCTCGTATCTCCTCATTCTTGGGAACCTGCACGAAGTTCCGGAGTCGATCCATCGCGTGTTCAGCGACCGTTTGGTGGGTCGCCTGGCCTTCAGTCTAAAAGGGGGCGAGCCGGACCTCGCCGCCTACCGCCGATACGCCGAAAAGGTCCTGCGCTGGGAAAGTCAGCCATCGCCGCAAAAGAAAGCGCGAGCTCGTGTCCTTGTGGCCAAGGACGGCAGCGAAGCGATAGAGACGACCATGGATGCCCTGGTGAGGCCCCTGTATGCCCTCGCGGGCATCGCCGGAAAGCGCTTTCCCATCGCGGAGATGAATCCGGAACATGCGGTTTGGGTCGATCGGCGGGACGACCTGTTTGCCCACATCGAACCGGGTCCCCCTACGGTCCTATTTTCGGTCAGTCATGGCTATGGCGGTCCGCGGGGCGGTTGGAACCCTGCCGCGGGAGCGGACCAGACGCAGGAGCAGGGATCGCTGTGTTTTGCGTCGGCGAAGGATCGTCTACAGGCCCGCGATGTGGCCGCGATGGAATCATTCCTCCCTGGCGGAATCTGGTTCTTGCTCGCGTGCTATGGGGCCGGTACGCCGCGCGACAGCCACTACCGCCACTGGCTAGAGCGCCTGATCGCCTGCGAGGAGTTTGCCGGCTCAGCGACCGCCATCCTACGAGCCCTGCCAGGGGTTGGGGAGCGGCCGTTTATCGCGGCATTGCCGCAGGCCGCGCTGGCCCATCCGGAAGGTCCTCTGGCCTGCATGGGCCACCTAGATCTGGCCTGGACGTACAGCTTTCAGGATCTTCACACTGGGCGAGAGCGGAGCCGCCCGGACGCCTTCTTTGGCGTGCTGCGCACCCTGGCCCGCCGCGGCCGAGTTGGACTGGCCTTCTCTCAGCTCCTGCAGGCACTGCAACTGGCCAATACCCAACTGAGTGATCTGTACGACACCGCAGAAGCGACCGATTCACCGGCTCCCCCCGCTCAGCTGGGCCACCTGTGGATGCTACGGCAGGATCTGGCGGGCTACGTCCTGCTCGGCGATCCGGCTGCTCGTCTTCCTCTGAGCCCAACTGATGCATAAAAAGGGAATTAGGAATCGACAACCACTCCATCGCAAAAGGGAATGTGACTATGGAAGCGCATGCACACGGACAGACCCATGCCCCCGCCACCATCAAAGGACAAGTCGAAGCGCCGATTTTTCGAGACATCGCGCTGATGGCGGCAGAGGAAAAGCAGCCGGGGCGGTCGCACCTCCGGCTCTGCGGCCACTCGGTACAGTCAGGCCACAGCTATCAGGTTGATGCGGTGGTGGTCGACGCGGCGGCGTGTCGAATCGTCGTCAAGCTGGCCGAATCCCTCCCCTCGGTGCCGAACCAGGCACCTGCCGAAAACCTAGTCGCGCTCGATCTGGGCAGACCCCCAAGCGGCACTTACGTCATCGAGCTACACGTTCGTTCGAGCGGCGGATTGCACAAGCTGCAGCAGGCCCTGGTCGTCACCATCCACACCCCGCGACGAGTCCCCGGCAGCGCCCTCGGCGTCGGGCAGGATGCCGACTAAGAGCGTGCTTGCTGCGGGCCGGTCGCCTGGCGAGACATTCCAGAAAGGCGACCGGCCATCGCTCGATGGTCTAAAACGCCCTACGCAATGGCCGGAGTCGTTGCTGTGGACCTGAGGTGTTAGTCGCCCGTCTTCCCCAGGAACAGCAACTCACTGGGCGCGCCGCTTGTGTCATAGACGGTCGTAAAGAGGCCCGCGCCGCCGGGGCAGAGGGAAAAAAGGCTGAACACAGCCAGCTCGAGCGCTGCACGCGTGGGCCGCTCTGAGCCGCAGAGTTCGCGGAGACGACTTTCGGGGACGGGGGCGACGGTGCCGATGCATGCGATCTGCGTGGCCAGCTGGGCCGAGATCTCTTGCGGCGTGGCCGTGCGACCCGCGGCGGCGAGCGCCATCATCCACTCCTTATTGGAGGGTGGATGCGGCGCGCCGACGATCCGATTCACATCCAGGACAGAGTGCGTGCCGCTCTCTGCGCAGAGCTGTAGCAGCGCTTCGATCGATGCCGCCTTCTTCTTTTTCGCGGGCGCATAGTACGTGCCGGCGCGAAATACCTCGTCGCGCAGGCGGGCAAGCGCGCACTGTGGATCGGAATCGAAAGGCACGAAGTAATGCCAGCCAGAGGCACCCATGGCGCGACCCCATAGCACGAGCCGGACGCGGGTAGCTTCGAAATATGCCTCCACCGCATGCCTCAGACCCCAACCCACGCCTACTTGGGATTCCCCCACTCTGTCTGTTGGCGGCGTTGGGAAATTGGCCTTTGCAGGACCTGGCGAATCACGGCCGCAGCTTGGGAACGCTGGTGTCGGTGAGCCAAGCATCGACGTGGTTGAGCTCTGCCTTGCCTGCTTCGCCAAGGCCCAGGAGGGCATCGCGGGCGGCGGTGGCTAGCTGCAGGGCGCGCGCTTGCTCACCGCTTACGCTCCACAGGAGCGTCGCTAAGTGGAAGCGAGTCCGCGCCAGGGCAACGCGGTCGGGGCCCTTCTCTTGTAGCGCGAGCACTCGCTCATATATGGCCCGTGATTCGCTGCTCTTTCCCTGCCGCTGATAGATGACGGCTAGGTTCATTCCGGCTTCCAGACTCTTGGGGTGCTCTTCCCCGAACGCGGCGCGGCGGATTGCAAGCGCACTCTGCATGTACTCGGCAGCCTCTGCCAGCTTGCCCTGATCGCGCAGCACGAGGGCGATGTTATTCAGCTTGCTCGCTAGGATGGGATGCCCCGGTGGGAGGAGCTTCTCTTGGATGTGCAGCGCGCGGGAGTACGTGGCCAGCGCTTCGTCCAGCTTGCCCTGCAGGCGCAAGACATTGGCGATGTCGTTGAGATCTCCCGCCACTTCCAGATGGGCTGAGCCCAGGAGCCGCTCGCGCAGCGCATGCGCTGCGCGCAGGTGGGCCAGCGCTTCGTCGTAGCGCTCCTCGCGAATGAGGATGTTGCCCAGGCTGTTGAGCAGATCGGCTTTCACCGGCTCGTTGCCTAGCGTGGCATCGACGGCAGCGCGGGCTAGCTCGCCCCACTTGTGCCCTTCGGCCGGCCTCCTAAGTTGGTATCCGACCACCAGGGTCAGGTTCGCCCAGGCCTGTGCTTCCACCTGATGATGTCGAGCGGCTTTTGCCGTTACGGCAGCTCGGTAAAGGGTCTGCTCCGCTGCGGCTGGGTCGCCGCTCAGCTGTTCAAGATCACCCAGCAGATACAGCGCTTCCGCCTCGGCCGGGCGGTAGCCCATCCCGTGTGCGCTCTGTACTGCTTCCTTGGCTCGCTTGATGACTTCGGAGTATTTGCCAAGCTTGGAGGCGGCGCGGATCTCGGCAAGTTGGCGATGCAGCTGATTCACCTGCGCCCGCGTGAGCGGATCCGCAGGTGGAGCCACCGCGGTGGCCAGGGCCTCGACATCGGCGCAGCTCGCAAGCGAGGGAAAGTCACGCACGGTCTGCACAGCCCGCTCGATGACTGCACTGTCGGGCAGGGCGAGCTGGCTGACGAAGGCGTCGACCTCTTGCAAGCGGCGGTTCAGGCACAGCATGCGCAGATCAAGCAGCGACTCCGACTGCTCCCCGCGCACGTGGGTGGCGCGGCAGGCCTCGTTGTGCATGTCGACCCAGCCCTGGGTGTAGCGATCCAGCGCTTCCTCGACACGCAGCCAGGAATCCCGGGCATAGGCCCGGTCGTTGCCAAGAAACGCCGAACGAATGGCAGTCCGTCGATTCCCATCCCAGACCCCAGTGAGCTTGCTTTGTCCGGCGGAACACAGTGCCTCGGCCCGGCGGCGACTCTGGTAGTAGCTTATTCCGAAGATCGAAAAAAGGAGTACCGCGCTCATCCCCCCGGCCAGCATCAGGAATGACTGATGCTTGCGGATGCGTCTTCGGATCCGGTAGGGCAGCGAGGGGTTGCGAGCGCGAATCGGCTCGCCGGCTAAATAGGACTGCAGATCGTCAGCCAGCGCCTGCGCAGAGTCATATCGCCGGCTGGGGTCCTTCTCTAGGCACTTCATGGTGATGGTGCAGAGATCGACCGGTAACGTCGGAACCAGCGTTCGCAGCTCGACCGGATCATCCATCAGCACCTGCAGTACCATCACCACGGAGTTGTCCCCGACAAACGGCGGACTGCCGGCCAACAGCTCATACAGCATCGCGCCCAGACTGTAGACATCGGAGCGCCGATCGACCTGTCGGATATCGCCGCGCGCCTGCTCGGGCGACATATAGGCGGGCGTGCCCATGATCATGCCGGACTTGGTCAGCTGCTCTTCCGCCTGTGGGTCATGCGCTAAGCCAAAGTCCATCACAACGGCTCGCCATACCCCTTGCTCATCTCGCTTCACCATGACGTTGCTTGGCTTTACGTCGCGGTGGACGATGCCCTGGCGGTGCGCGGCGTGCAGCGCGAGCGCGGTGTCGCGCAGGATATAGACTTTTTCTTCCAGGCGAAGCTGACCTAGGACTTTCTGCAGGGGGAAGCCGTCGAGAAGCTCCATGGCGATGTAGGGTTTGCCCTCGACCTCGCCGACTTCGTAGACCTTGCAGACATGTTCATGATCGATGCGGGCCTGCGCCCGCGCTTCTTGCAGGAAGCGCTGCAGCGAGGCGGGGTTTTCCAGCCGGACAAACTTCAGCGCGACCAGGCGCCCCAGGCGCAGATCACGGGCCTTGTAGACGGTCCCCATACCGCCCTTGCCCAGCAGCGACACAATCTCGTAGCGCTCCCAGCCCGAGATCGGCGGAATGAACGGAGGTTCGAGCTCCTGCGAGGTGGGAGTGGGACCCGGGGCGGGCGGTGGCTGCTCGCGGACCGGGCTCAGGGTGGGGGCAAATTCGTCCTGAGTCTCCAGCGCCACCGGATCGGGAATGGACTGACTGGCCGACTTCGGACTCCGAACTTCGCGTAGGATCTGCTCGACATCGATCGGCCGCAGCAGGCCGCTGTGGACCAGGATATCGATGCGCTTGCCGAACTGCGGCGGGGCGGCGATCGCTGGTGGCGGAGCGGTGACCGGCGAAAGCTCGGTCTCGGAAAGCCAGCCCTTCTCGATGGCCAGCAAAAGGACGCGATCTTCTTCCTCCGAGTCAAGCACCGTAGCGATCCTATCACTGGGCTGTGCGTCGGTGACGCTCAATCGTGCGAACAAACCACCAGGCGCCGAGGGTTCGCCTAAAATGATCTCGATGCTCCGCCCTAACGAACTGAGACCCCGCCATGACTGCCGGAAACCTTGACTCGACGCACGAGCCGTCAGGGGAGGCCCGCGACGGGGAAGCCGCCGCCGCCGCCCGCGCCGAACCCGGCCTGGTCCTGATTAGCCTTTCGGGTCAGCCGGCGCTGGCGGTGATGCCGCTGGGGCCTGAACCCGTCGACATCGGCCGAGGGCTGGGTGAGTTGGCTGAGCACCCGGACCACATGATGTCGCGCCGCCATGCCCACGTGGCGTATCGCGGTGGCCAGTTTGTGATCACCGATCTCGACAGTCGGAATGGCACATGGATCGACGGTGTCGCTGTTCAGGGCAGCCGCTCGGCGATGCCGGGGGCGGTGGTCCGATTTGGCCATAGCCTGTTCCTATGTGTCAGCGATATTCGCCCCTACCGCCTCTTGGGAGTCCGGGTTGATGACTCGCGGGTCGAAGGACCGGCGCTGCAGCAGACTCTGCGCACGGTGGCCCAGCTGGGTCAGGCCGGACGTACGCTGTTTATCTCGGGGGGCAGTGGCGCCGGAAAGGAATCGATCGCGCAGGCGTTTCATCGTGCCAGCCCGCAGCGCAGCGGTCCCTTTGTCGCCGTCAACTGTGCCGCGATTCCGGAAGGAATCGCCGAGCGCCTGCTCTTTGGGGCGCGCAAGGGGGCATTTTCCGGCGCCAACCAGGATAGTGAGGGATACATCGAAGCGGCCCATGGGGGGACCCTCTTTCTCGACGAGATCGCCGATCTCGATAGCACGGTACAAGGCAAGCTGCTGCGGGTCATCGAGAGTGGGGAACTCCTGGCCGTAGGAGCCTCGCGGCCGCGCAAGGTTCAGTTCGGAGTCTGCTCGGCGACTCACAAAGATCTGCGGGCGCTGGTGGAAGCCTCGCGATTTCGCGCCGACTTGTACTTCCGAATTGGGATGCCGCAGGTCAGCGTGCCGCCCCTGCGCCAGCGCCGCGAAGAGATCCCGTGGCTGATCTACAAGGCGGTCCAGAGCATCACTCCGGGCCTAAAGGTCGATGTATCGCTGATAGAAGCCTGCGTCCTGCGGGAGTGGCCAGGCAACGTGCGGGAGCTACAAGCCGAGGTCAACACCGCGGCGCTGACCGCGCGTGGGGCGGGCGAAGATCGGGTGACCGCCAGGCAGCTACGGGCCGGGGCCGGAGCGGCCATTTCGGCGCCACTCTCCGAGACCGATGCGCAGTCAGTGGCTGTTCCACCAAAGGCCGGAAAACGTACCGAGCCAGCCACCGAGGGAGAGCCGCCGTCGCGGGCTCAGATGATGGCGGCGCTCCTCGAATCGGACGGCAACATCTCGGCCGCGGCGCGCGCCGTGAGTGTTCACCGCACGCAGTTCCGGCGCCTGCTCGCCCGCTACAACATCGATCTAGAGAAACTGCGCCGTGTCGGGAAAGTGTAGTGGTCCGTCTCGTGTGCGGGGGGACGCCTAAGTTTCCTATTTGGGAATCTGGCCGGGTGCGGAGGGCGGACTAGTGGGCCTGCTCGACTCCCAGCGCTTGCCGTGTCCCCTGAAGTCCGCCAAACGCCCAGCTCCAGAGCTGGCTTAGGAGTGAGGCCTGCTGGTTCCCCGGCGCGATCGCTCTTCCGTGCTCCACTGCCGGGGACAGCTCGAAAACGGAGTCTCGGTTGAGCGCGCGGTGATACACATCGAGCACGCGGGTGAGCAGCAGCCCCTGACTGCACGGCGTACCGATGACCAGCGCGGCGCCCGCCTGAATGCCTCGGCCATAGTCGGCGACCTGCTCTCGCTGGGTGTGTAGGACCGTCACAACGCGGGGGTGCTCGCGGCGAAGCTGCTCGCACAGCATCAGGCCGGGGGCGGTCAGGGAATGCAAGGGCGCGACGACCATGGCCACGTTGCCGCTCCTTACGTGCTTGATGGCCTCGGCATTGTTGGTCACGCTCTGCACGGCGAGCCCTTCGGCTTGTAGCTGATCGATCGCGCGGGCCGACAGTGCCCCCGCCACGACGACCACCGCACCCCCGCCAGCGTGCGACACTGGGCGCAGCTTGCTTCCGGTATCGGCAGTCACCGCGCCTACTGCGGGCACGGTGTCTAGGAACTGACTCCAGCGGCACTGATCCGCGGTCGCCATGCTGGAGATCTCGACGCCAATTCCAAACCCATCGCCCGACCGCTCAACATAGGAAACGGTGGCCAGCATGCGCAGCGGTGTCGTGCCCCGCGCCAGCTCCAGAGATAGTTCAAAGAAGGCACGAACCGGAATGTAGTCCTGGGTGCCCAGAAAGAGGCTCGCGCGGCCCATCTTCAGGACCCGCAGGGTCATCCACTTGCCCTGGACAAAGGCCCGCCCCTTGGGGTCGGCGGATACATCGACAAGGCGTCGCTTGCGGGGGGTCTTTAGCGCGTGCATGGTTTTTCTCTCCGTCTGCTCTCTTGCAGTCAGGAGAAAGCAAGGCCAGTGCCAGCTAACCACCAGCCCGCGTGCGCGCCGCTAACCCCAGATTCCGCCAGGACTTTTTTGGATCGTCTGTGCGTAGCCACATCGTTCCACGGCCGGTGGGGGGCTTCACTGGGGCGCCGTGCAGTCGTGGCGCAGCAGCCGGTCACCAGCTGTGTCAGCCCTGCGGTCAGACCGTGAACGCCAAGTCCTGGAATTGACTCCGGAATCTGCTCCGCGGGCGATCCAGGATGGTGTCAGTTTCGGTGCTCACCGGCCGGGGGGCACCCACGCTCGGCCGATCTGCGAGCGGAATGACACGGCCAAGATGGGGCTGAAAAGTCGAGCCATGAATCTGCCCCTGTCCCGCAGGCAAAACCGGTAAAATGCAGGGGAAACTCCCCTGTCTGCACGCGCCGCCCGCGAGGCAGAAGACTGGATGCCAATGGAAGCCCTGAAGACCCCTCGCAAGCGACGACTGGTAGATACCGCCGCCGGCCCCAAAGCACTGGTCTTGGTCGGTTCGGAATGGATCGAGATGCAGGTCAGCAAGCTCGGTCGCAGCAACTTCTTCCTAAGCTCAGAGACCTACATTCCGCCGCGCGCCGTGCTGGAAGTAAAGCTGGTCCTGCCCAAGAGCAAGACTCCGATCTTGATGCGGGTGAGCACCTCGTTTATCGACCGGACCCCTGATGGCTATGGCGTGGGTGCAGAGCTATCGAGTCTCAGCACCGATGACAAGAAGCGCTGGGAGGAATTCCTAAGCAAGGTCTCCGCGCTGATGGCCGCCACCGTCAAGTCCGGAGTCCGGGGCAGCCGCAGCGGCATCTCCGCCCGCAAGAAGTCCGCGACCGTCGTCGGCGAGGTCCTGAGCGAACCGACCCTGACCATGCTGACGCGCATGCGCGTCGAGATCGAGCGCGTCCCAACCTTTGCCGAAGCTGTCGCCAAAGTCGAAGCCGGCACCGTGAAGATGGTGATCTCGGACCTGCAAGCCGCCAAGCAAGCCGGCCCCGCTGTCTATGAACGACTCCGCGCCCACAGCGACACCGTGGCCTGGGCCGCCCTGACCGACCGCACCGCCGACACCGACTTCGAAGACGCCGTCGGCATGGGCGTCGGCATGGTCATTGGCACTCCCTGCAGCCAAAAACTCCTCATCCTGCGCCTCCTCGATCTCTACCGCCGAAGCCACGTCACCGACTCCAGCACCAACCTCCCCCCGGTCAGCGCCGACCCCAAACCCGCCAAGCCCAGCAAGGAAACAGAGTCTGCCCCGGCCGTCCTAGAAAAACTGACTCGCTGGCTGCGGCCGGGAAAACGCTAGTGTGACGGGGAAGGGGAGCGTCGGCCGCCGCGATAAGCGAAGCTGACAAAGGCGCGGACGTTGGGGACGCCGACGCCGGGATACAGGGCCGAGCCTGCCCCGATGGTGATGGAGTAGGGACCGGGCTCGCTGCGTGCGGCGATCAGGAATTCGGTGGGGAAGTCCGCGGCGGGGGCAAAGCGGGTGAAGGCACGGCCGGTAAGCTCGGCGATGAGAAAGAACGGAGTCGTGTCGGCATCGGCACCGAGCAGGCGAACTTGTCCGCCGAGTCCGTAGAGCAGGGCGGTGCCATCCTGCAGGGAGGACACCGTCACTGCCTCGCTGAAGTGAGCGCCGAAGTGTGCCGCGAGTGTGAAGCGACCTAGCTCAACGTGCCCGAGCAGCCGGGCGACCAGGTCCGGCAGGCGCGTGCCCAGGAAGCTATTGCCATCACCGGTCGGCAGGCCGAGCGCGACCGCCAGTCCCAGGCCATAGCGCGAGCTACGCGGCAGGAAGCCAACCTTGCCATGCAGCTTGAGATTGCCCAGACCGGCTGGGTTCGGACGCACCGCCACCAGGCCTCCGGTGCTTGCCGCATCACTGCCGGCATCGATGATTGCGGAGTCCGTGTGTTGATACAGCGCGACGGGCAAGGACAGCGCAAGTTGCAGTCGATCAAACAGCGACAGCGTGAACGACAGGTCCAGCGTTACGCGATGGGCCACCCACGGAACGTAGACGTCGGGCGAGCAGTTGCCGCGACACAGAAGGACCAGCTGACGGTCGGCGTAGTGCAGGGTCGCCTGCGGCACCCAGCCCAAGTGGGAGGCAGAGCCGACGCGCGCCAGATCCAGCGTGACCAGCCGCGCATCTCCCGGGGCGGGTTGAAAGTGTTGGATATCGATAGCGGCGCGGTCGCCATAGCCGAGGGCGGGCGATGACGTGGTCACAAGCGCGAGGGGCGTAGCTACGCCGAGCAGCCCTCGCAGGCCGGCGATGAGAAGAGAAGCCCGCTTAGTGCCGCGAGGCATGGCGTTCTTTCGTGCGGCGACGCAGCCAGAGAAGTCCAAGCAGGAAGCTCAAGCTGGCGAAGAGTGGGGCGGGCGACAGCGGCTGTCGCATCGTGGCAACTGAAGCGGGACGGCACCCGCCGGCCCCGACAGGGGTGCACTCGTCGCCGATCCCGTCGCCATCGCTGTCGACAGCGCTTTGGTTCCACACCGCGGGACAGTTGTCGCAGACATCGCCGAACTTGTCGGGACAGCCCGCCCCTTCATCGGCGGGGTTGGGACAGCCATAGCGATCCGAGTTCCGCTGATCGGGGTTTGCAACCTGCGGACAGTTGTCGCAGTGATCCAAGAAGCCATCGCCATCCGAGTCGACTTGCCGGGGATCGGTGTAGCGCGGCATCGCCGCCCGCACTTCCGGAAAGCAGAGGTTACAGACATCGCCGATGCCCGAACCGCTGCGGTCTTTCTGATCGGGATTCTTGACGGTTGGACAGTTGTCGCAGCCATCGGCAACGCCATCACCATCGGTGTCCTTCTGATCCGGATTGGCCTTGCTGATGCAGTTGTCGCAGGCATCGCCGATGCCATCACCGTCGGTGTCCTTCTGGTCGGGGTTGGCGAGTAGCGGGCATTTGTCACAGGCATCACCCACGCCATCGCTGTCGGAGTCCTTCTGGTCCAGATTGCCGACCGAGGGGCAGTTGTCGCACCCATCACCGCGGAGATCAGCATCTTGGTCAGGAGCGAGTGACGAACTGCACGTTGCCGGTTTCCCCGGGCCGGGCGCGACGTAGTCATCGCAGGGGCGTTTGGGAGGGAATTCCGACTTGGGAGTGCATGTGTTTTCGTTGCGAACGTAGTCGATGCAGTCGCGTTCAAGCGACTGCGGCACTCCATTGCAGTTGACGTCGGCCGCCTGCGCTTGGGCGGGGCGGGCAGTGGCGAGGCAGGCGGTGCCTACTACCAGCAGAAGGACCCGCGTTGTGCGCCGCAGGCTGCAGCGAATCATCGGCTCCCCCGGTCGTTGGTGTAGATCCCGGCGACGGTGCCGGTGACGCCGATCACCACGGCGGTGGCCAGGCTCTGCCACAGCCACCACTTCTTGTAGAGGGGAACGGCGGCGACCGGGCGCGGTTGCAGCGAGATGGTGACCGACTGCAGCATGGTCTCTCTGAAGTCGATCAGCCGTTCCTGCGGCAGAAAGCGCGGGTGCTCGACCAAGAGGCGGAATCCTGTTGGGTCGTCGGGGCCGGCGAACAGCACTCGTTCGCGCGGGGCCATGCCCCTCTGCGGCAGGGTCTGGGGTCGGCCGGCCGGGAAGCTTGGGCCAGCCAGGGCGGTCAGCTGTACCTGCGCATCGGCAGGCTGGGTCGCGATCTGCAGACAGTAGTGCCCGCGATCGCGAGCCTGCTTCAGCGCCTGCCGCAGCAGACACTGCAGCGCACTCGCCCCCGTCTTCCCCTGACAGTTCCCTGCGCGCTCGCTGACTTCGTTGAGGTCGGCTGCCGCCTCGCCGCTGCCGTACGCTGTGTTGTAAGCCCGCACGCGATAGCCGGTGTTGTCACGCGACAGAACGAGCAGGTAGTGCAGCTCCGCCCCTTCCGCGAAGGCTTTGGGGTTGCAGGTCGGCGCAACCGCGGAAAGTGCGCTCGGAATGGCCGAATCGGGCTGCGGCTCGGCCAGGCTTTCATCATCCGCGAGATCGAAGTCCGAGAGCTGCGGATCGGCATGAGCAGCGAGGGGTAGGAGTCCCTGGCGTAGCTCGGCGGGAAAGTCGGCGGCCTGGCCGCTGAGTCGCACGGCAAAGCGCAGTGGATAGCGCACCGTGCTCGCGGGGTTTTCGTCGAGTCGAAAGAATGTCGTTCGCTTCGCCGCGATCCGTACCGAGATCTCATCCTGCAGGCCGACAATGCGGATGCTGTGCTCGCCGGCTGGCAGCGGGATCCATGCACACTGGCCGGTGCGCGTGGGCAGTCGTCCGGTCGTCTGGCGACCGGCGAAAATCTGACTACCTTGCAGGTCGTTGCGCGAAAGTTGCAGGATCAGAAACCCGCTGTCGGCAGGGATTGGACCCCTGGTCGAACTGGGGCCGACGTTCGTGCTGCAAGGATCAAAGCGGGTGGCCGAAGCACTGACTGGCCACAGCGCAAACACGGCGCACAGACCAAGTACACCCATGCCCAAACGGCCCGGCTTCACGGCGCGGGGTGTGGCCGCGAGACCTTGTGACCTCCTCGCCTCTTCTGGCTGCATCGAAGTTCTTACTCTTTGCATTCGTCGGTTCCTCGGGTCTCGCGACGCGCGGCCAGGGTCTGGCTCTTGAAGGTTCGTTTGCGCCCCTTGCCCAGATCGACATTGACGTCGACTCGGCCTGGCGTGTCCCAGGCGGTGAATGTCTGGCACTTGCCATCAACCTGCAGCCGCACAACGAAGCGGCCCAGCTGACTCTGCAGCCGATCCAGCTGGGCCTTCGCATCCGGCGTGAGATCGTTCTGCCGCACTGCCGCGGCTCGTGCCAGATACGCCGCAAAATGGTTGCGCGCCTCGGGCAGCTTCTCCATCGCTTGCAGCGCCTTGCCCAGGTAGTACTCGCTGCGCACCAGGACATCCTCGGCCCGGCGGGGAGCATCGGTGGCCTTGGAGTGGTAGCCCGGGGCGCGGGCGTGGACTTGGTTGAAGGTGACATAGGCCTGATCGACCTTGTGCGCCTCCCATTGCTGTACGCCTCGGCCTAGCTGCTGGCCCAGCGTCGAGATCGGCAGCGGCAGATCGACGCGCTCGCTACCCACACAGGTCAGCGTGCGCTGGCGGCGGGCGCCTCGTTCGTCGAGATAGCGGAGGGGAGCCGTACCGGGGGGCAAGTTCAGCGCCAGCGGCAGTCGATGCACTTGCCACGACCCGGCGCCATCCAGGGTCTCGACTTGCACGCCGGGGTCATCGCCACTTAGCGTGACGGTGCAGCCAGCTGCCGTGCCTTGCTCGGGCGGCCAGGCCGGTGCGTCGTTCACCTCGCTGGCCGAGAGCTGCTTGCCTTCCAGCACAGCCCGCAGGTACAGGTGCACGATGTAATCGCTGTCGCCGAACATCAGTCGCAGGATGCTCAGCGCGTCGGCTTCGGTCTGCGGGTCGGCAGCAGCTTCGCCTAGGATGCGCACCGCGCTGCGGCGTACATCGACCGAGCCGTCGTTGGTCGCGAGCAACAGCAGCGGGCGTGCACTCGAAAACGGCCAGCCGCTCATTGCCTCAATCAGCTCCAGGCGATCCTCGGCTCGCCCGTGGCTGTACTCCGAAAGCAGGTCACGCCGCGGTACTTCTAGCTGCTCGCCCCGTCGGCGCAGCTCGCCAAAGGCGCGCAGCGAGTCGAGGTTGCCGGCCGCGAGCGTGCGGCGCAGGACATCGCTGGTCTGCGGGGTCTGCATGCGCTCGGCGAGGGCCAGCTGAACCTCGGCCGGTTGTGAGCTGGCCTGGGCCTGCCAAGACTGCACCAGCGCGTCATCGTGCTGCGCCAGCACGGCCACGACCTTGTCGACCGGGCGCCCGGACTTCTGCATCTCGACCAGCTGGTTTTCGCGCGTCTTGACGTCGGCCTTGCTCAGGTGTTCGGCAACCACCGGATCTTGGCTGCGCCGCTCTTCCATGACGAGCCGCTCGGCCCGCGCCTGGCGGGCGGCTTGCCGTCGAGCCGCTGGCTGTGCCTCGGGATCGGCTGCTGTCTGCAGGTGCACCATGTGCAGGGCGACCAAGCCGCTGCTCTCGATATGTCTCGCCACGATGGCGCGCGTGCTGAGCGCGCTCTCACTGCTGGCCCGGGTATTGGGGGGAACGGTGTGACGGGGGCGCAGGATTTCTATCAGGTTCGCTGCGGCATGGATGCGCAGCAGCGGATCGACCGCGACATGCGGATCGCCGGGCGAGACCAAGGCCCACAGCGCATCGATAAACGTCGCTGGTCGGGGACATAGTGGCAGCACGCCGAGATTGGCGAAGAAGACTTCGCGCGTGCTATCGGCCGCATCCTCGGCCGGTGGATGGCGCAGCATCTCTTCCGCTTGCTGACACTGCGCTGCCTTCGGTGAATGGCGGGCGAGCAAGCGGCGAGCTTCGGTGACAAGCTGCGTCAGCTCACCCTGCGGTTCCTGGGTCTGTACAAGCTGCTGCAGGAGCGGAATCCCCGTCGGGTCACCCGCTGACACCCACAAGAGCGCCAGTCGGATCTGTGCGTTCGAGGGTGCGCCATCCCGTTGCAGCAGCCTGGCCATGGCGGTGCGGGCCGACGCATTCTGCGCCCGAGCGAGCGCCAAGAGCAGGTCTGCCTGGGCCATGGCTTGTTCGGGATCGCGCGCTGCTGCCAGCGTTGCTTTCGCCAAGCTGGCGACCGTCGCCTGTGACTTTGGGTCGGTCGCAGCGAACAGGCCCAGGGCAATCATTCGGCGCTCTTTGTTCGCGGACTCGGTAAGCAGAGCTCGGCCCAGCTCAAAGTTGAGGACCGCGTCGGGACGGCTGAGCAGGCAGAGCGACTCCAGCGCTTCTCGCCACAGCTCTAGATCGGTGTTCGGGTTCTTCAGTACGTCGCGCAGCGCTGAGCTGGCGCCAATGCCGCCGCTGCGTCCGAGAGCCCAGGCTGCCAGCCGGCGGGCATCTGGGAACGACTCAGCCCGTAGGAGTGTCGCGCTCAGCGGACCCGAGAAGAAGGGGTCGCGTAGCCAACCGAGGCTGCGGGCTGCCGCCCCCGGTAGGTTCGCGTTGCTTCGGTCGGCGAGTGCTGCGCTCAGCAACTCGCGGGCCTGCTGCACCATGGTCTGATCCGTCGGCCGACGGTGGCTCTCAGGCTTGGCCAGATCCAGACGCGGTCCTAGATCGTGCGATTCTACGCGCTGCGGCCCGTACTTGCTGATGCCGTAGATGAGCGTGGTTGCCGCCGCGGCCGCGCCAACCAACCCAAGCATCTGCCCCTTCCGACGACGGATCACCCGCTGCTGCGTCGAGTCGGGCAGGAGTCCACGTAGCTTCAACGCCACTTGCCCAAGGGGGGGGCGCTGGCCGGGCTGGGCCGAGCGCATTTTGGCGATCAGGCGGCGCAGTGCAGGGTCTGAAGCCTGGCGCAGCGTGCCTCCGGTTTCCGGATTCGGCAGATCGAGGCACTGATCCATCAGGCAACCCAGCGCGTAGACATCACTGGCAGTCGTAGGAGCGGGGTTGGCCGCGGTCAGCTCGGGGGCAAAGTAGGCAGGGCGCGGCTCGTTCTGGCGCTCGCTGAGCCGCAGCTGGACGTCGATAGGGCTGAGCGCCAGATCGACGATCTTCCAGCCCGTGGGGGTACTGACGACTTTGTCTTGACTCAGCAACCCGTGCACCAGTCCCGCTTCATGGGCTGCTGACATCGCCGAGGCCAGATTGGCCAGTCGTTCCAGCAGGGCTGGATACGACAGCTGCAGTGTGGCCAGGACTTCCGATAACTGGTTCCCTTGCAAGAACTCGGTCACGAAGAACGTCCGCTTGGCGTCGGTGACGACGCCCCGAGCCAGGAAGCGTGCGAAGCCTTCGTGCTTGAGCTTTTCGAACTTGGCTAGCTGCAGGGCAAAGACATGTCGCAGCTCGCGATAGCGCGGCGCAGAGGTGAACTCCCGAGATAGCAGCGTGGCCACCACGATAGGTCGCTCCGTGCTGCCCTCGACGTACTGCAGAGCCAGAAAATTGGTGGCGCAGGTCGGCCTGCGCGGCAGCTCCTCCGTAAGCTGCAGATTCGGCACCTGCAGGCGCAGGTCGTTGTCATCAGGGGGAGGGGGGCCGGGGTCGCGGTCGCGGTCGCGGTCGATGATGGGTCGCTGATCCACCAATAGGATCTCGCCGATGCCCTCGAAGCTGACGGACGGTTCCTGCGGCAGCCGGCCGTATTTTTTGTACCACTCGGTGACCTGGCTCAGGACCGCTTTGGCCGTCTCAGCCAGCGCTGCTAGCTGCTGCGCGTTGACCTTTTCGCGCAGCGTCCCGACGAGGAAGTTGGTGAAGACGCCCATGCCCACGGTATTCGACTCGTGTGCGTACTGCTTGCTGCTGCTGGCGGTCAGGACGGCCAGGCCCTCGCCAACGTCCCAGGCCAGCTGATCTGCGGCATCGCCGGCGGCTCGGGTGCTGGCATAGCCCAGGTGGCAGGCATCGAGCGTCATCACTTTCTGCCGCGCGCGACAGGCCCGCAGCATCGGCTTGAGCTCGTTCTCGATGTCGATGCCGGTGCTCAGTGGATCGGGTGCCTGGGTGTCCTGCACCGCGAGCAGGGGGGCTTCGCCCCCAGAGGGTCTGGCCCAGCGGAGGCCGTGCCCGGAAAAGTGGATCCAGATCAAATCATCGGGCTGAGCTTCATCGCAGAGCTCTTGCACCGCGCGCAGGATGTTGGCGCGGGTCGGCCGCAGGTGCGCTGCCTGAACCGTATCGTCAAGCCACGTGACCTGAGAATAGCCATACCCAATCAGCAGGTCGCGCATGGCCGCGACATCTTTTGTGGGATAGCGCAGCGGGCTAAAGGTTTCCGAACTCTGGTACTCGCAGACGCCAATGAGCAGGGCGCGCCGCCTCTGGATCCGGCGAGCGGAGGCCTCAATCTTTGGCTTGGGTTTTCCGATATTCCGGGTGCCGTCTGCGTCGGCGGCCTCGACGGGCTGAGCCGGAGGCGTAACGGACGGATCGTTATCGGTGGGCGGTGCGGCTGGCATGTAGATCACCCTATCATGCGAGCGAGCTTTCCTGGTCAGGGGGTGTGCTTGCGGTCCGCCTCCAGGTCCGTGCTAGGGAGGGCCTAAATGCGCTCCGCGGGAGGCGCCGTCCCGATCTGCACCAAGGTCTGCAGCGCGACGTAGCGCAGACCTTCGACTTTGCGGGCGAGGGGGCGGGGGAACTTGGTCTCGATGGCGGCGAGGATCATCTGCTGCATGGTCTCGTCCTGCTTCAGCATGCTGAGGTCGAGGCCGGGCTGGTCGGTGGCGATGAGCAGCAAGCGGTCGATGGCCCATGGGTGCCCTTCCGGCAGGGAGAGGGGGAAGGCCTGGCCGTCGATACCCTGGTACCACAGCAGGACACGACTGCGGCCCTGCAGCGTGGTCTCGGGGGCCAGCTCAACAACATTGCCCTCCATTGAGCAGAGAAATAGATAAAAATAAAGATTAATGTTGATTTCGTTGGAGACTTCGATAGCTATCTCGTCGCCATCGGCACATTGATAGACGCCTTTTTCGTTTTTAGGCGACTCGGTCCGCATAAAATGCTGCTGGGTAAGCTGCTGCTTATCACTGATGTTTTTTGTGTCAATCAGTCGCAGCGAGAGCGCTTTGGTCGGTAGGCTGAAACCGCCATTGCGATATGTCCGGATGGGGATGACATATTGGGCATAATGGCGTATGGCGCCGGCTAGACCTTTTTCGCAGAAGAATGGGTCGTCTAGCAGATAGCGCGGGATGCGGGCCATCGGTCCGGGGGCTGAACGCTCGCTGGGAAGACCGGGGCCGCAGATGTCATCGCCCAGCCACAGGTCGCCGTTTTCGTACTGACCGATCATCAGCTCGCCTCCGCCTTCGCCCGGCGGGAGCAGCAGGAAGCCATGCTCTTTCTCAAGTCCGCTGAGCGTGGCGCGGAGCGGGGCGCTGACGCTGTCAGCCGAGACGCGCAGGCGACTGAGTTCGCCGGGGCGCACCAGACGGGCGCGGGCGCCCAGCGGCAGAGCGAAGGCGGGGCTGGGCGGCGTCGGCACAGCGTTGGCTTTGGCCACCGAGACCGAGGTGATGGTCAGCGCCCCCAAGCGGGCCTCGCGATCGGCGGGCGAGCCGAGCGGCGGGAAGCGATCCGGCTCGGGACCGTACACCGCAAGCTGCGCGTCGCGGCTGAGTCCGGCCAGCGTACCGGCGTCGATGACGTAGCCGCCATCGCTACCCAAAAGGACGCGATAGCCCGGGTCGCGCGGCTTCCAGGGCCCTCCGAAGATCCGTCGCTCGGGCGGGCCAAGTAGCTGCGGACGCTGCGCGGGGTTGTCGGCAAAGACGCGGGCGTTGAGGGTCGGAAACACATCCGAAAAGCGCACCGCTGCCAGGGCCTCGGGCCCGCGATCGCGAACCAGCGCCCGCAGGACGTCCAGCAGGGTGGCGGTCAGCAGGCCATGGCTGCGACCGACGCGCGGGGGGCGGCGACACTCGGTGGCTTTTTCGTCGCCGTGACAAGCACACAAGACGGTGTAGCGGCTGGGCTGGCCGACTAGGGCTTGCGGATCGCTGGCCAGGGGCTGCAGCCGCCTCTCAGCCGCGGCTGGGGCCGGGTCGGTCATGCGCAGGCTCCGGCTGCGCTGCTCGGGCTCGTCGGTCTCCTTGCGGCCCAGATCGCGCGTGGCCCCGCCGGAGTTGCAGCAGTCCAAGATGACCGATAGGTCGCCGCTCTTGTCGGCGATGGCTTGCAGCAGGCGATTCAGCTCCAGATCGAACAGCAGGCCCTGGGTGTCGTAGTCGGTGGGCACCAGGCCCTCGAAGTAGGCCTGCGCGCTGTTCACTTTCTGGAACGAGCCATGCCCGGAGTAATAGATCAGCACCCGATCGCCGGCCGCCACCTCGGGCCCGGACAGACGCTTGAGCGCCTCCATCATATTCTGCAGGGTTGGCTCTTGCCCCAGCTCACCTAGCTCCGGCGCGGGATCTGGGGTTTCGGCCTGCCGGTTGGGCCAGAGCAGCGTGGTAATCGCCGCCGCCGCGACCCCCAGATCCTCAAGCAGGAAGCGCTGCACCGCGCGGATGTCATTGACGCAGCCGTTGAGCGCCGCCGATTCGTACCCATCGATGCCGATCAGAAGCGCGTGGAGTGGAGCGGGGGAAGGGGCTGGCATGATGGGCTCTCCTTTTCGTGGGACCGTCGTGGGGCTATCGCCGAGGGCTGGCATCGGGGGCTGCCAAGGGAGCTACCGCCTAGCTACCTTTGGGCAACAGCCGGCCTTGGTCCAGCTGGAATGGGGTTGCGCGCTGTAGTAGCGCGGCTAGCTCGTCGAAAGTACGTGTTTCTAACTGAGCGTCCCAGATCTTGGCGGTGCCGTCTAGGCTCGATGTCAGCACCCATGAGCCATCGTGACTGAAGGATGCATCCAGGACCTGATCCGTATGTTCGGCAAAGACCGCCAAAAGTTGACCGTTCTGGGCATTCCACAGCCTGGCGGTCTCGTCACGGCTCGCGCTGACGATGCGAGCATCTTGGGAATCAAACGCCACGGCGGTCGTCGTGCGTCCATGGCCTTCGAGGATGCTCAGGAGCTGCCCGTTTGCGGTATCCCAAATCTTGATGTTGCGGTCCTGTCCAACCGTGGCGACGCGACTGCCGCTCTGACTCAGGGCGGCGCGACGAATCTCACCGTGTTGCCCTTCGAGGCAAAGCAGCAGCTGGTTGTCCTTCACCCGCAAGATTCGCAGGGTGTGGTTGCGTTCCACGATCACCACGCGCGTACCGTCCGCACAAAACGATGCACTGAGGACTCCGCCACCGCCTGTCGCCAGGGTCAGGCGTAACTCGCCCGTCGCGCTATCCCACAGGTGTGCCCCGCCGTCGCGCGCGGCGGAAAGGATGTGTGCGCCGTCGGGGGAAAACTCCGCGAGAGTCGGGCCCAAAGCGGGATCGGAAAGGAGCAGCAGCTGCACTCCGGAAGTTGCATCCCAGACGTGCAGCAAGCCTTGCTCGCTGGCGGTGAGCAGCCGCTGCCCATCGGGGCTAAAGCTGGCGGCACAGAATCGAACGCCAGGGAGGGTCAGCACCAACCGAGGAACACTGGCTCCGCGATCCCACACCCAGGCGGTGCCCGTTTGATCGACGGTGGCCAGACTTTTTCCGTCGGGGCTGAAACGTGCGCCGGCGGATGCTCCGGTGAGGGTCTGGATGGCTGCATCTGGGGTGACGTCCCAAAGCTGAGCCGTGCCATCACTGCTTGCCGTGACCAAGCGGCGACCATCGGCGCTAAACCGCGCACTGAGCACGGCTGCC
Organism: Pseudomonadota bacterium; assembly: GCA_035345735.1. Taxonomy (GTDB): domain Bacteria; phylum Myxococcota_A; class Polyangia; order Palsa-1104; family JAEUJZ01; genus JAEUJZ01. Next base: position 20,209 of record DAORCZ010000006.1, read on the forward strand.
CGATGACCTTCGAGAACCCCCACCAAGCGTCCGTCTTGCGCATCCCAAACGCAGGCGGTCTGATCTTCCGACGCGGTGGCCAAGCGCTGCCCATTTTGGCTGAACGCTACGCTGTTGATTGAATTGGAATGTGCCGCCAGCGTGGACAACAGCTTGCCCGAGTGCACCTCCCAGATCCGCGCGGCTTGGTCGCTATTCGTCATCGTCACCAGCCGGCCGCGATTCGGACTGAAGACCAGCAAGCTCTCGCGACCTGGCTTGGGATAGGGGTAGTAGCCGGGCAGAGTGTGGAGCAGAGCGCCGGATTGCACATCGCAGAGGTAAGTGGCCAGCGCGCTATTGATGATCGCGGCGTGCGTCCCGCGCGGACTCAGGGACAGGACATCTGTCGACCTCGCCGGGAGCTTGAGCGTGGCTAGCTGGGTGCCGGATGCCGTATCCCAGAAACTGACCAGCCCGTCTGCTCCGGCCGTGGCCAGGCAGCGACCGTCCGCGCTGAGAGCCATCGCCACCACGATGCGGGCTTCTTCGACGGCGACTTTCGGCGCCTGCGGTCGCAGGGCATCCCAGACTTCGGTGCAGCGATTCTTGTGCGAAACGATCCAGATGCCGTGCTCGGATGCCAGCGGGCGTGCTCGCGCGGCGTGCTCGGTGCTCGACAACAGCTCCCCAGTGAGCGCATCCCACAGCCGGCATGTGCCTTTCTCATCCGCCGTCACCACCTGCCTGCCATCGGGACTGAAGGCCGCGAAGCTCACGGCGCCTTGGTGCTCCGGAAGGACGAGCTGATTGGCCGCGGTTTCGGAGTCCCAAATTCGGGCCGTGCCATCGCGGCTGGCGGTAAGCAGTCGCGAGCCATCGGGACTAAAGGTTGCAGACAGAACAGGGGCGGTATGACCGGTCACCACGCGATGGCCCGCCAGCCAGCGACAAGCCCGCCGCAGCAACGAGCGTAGGGAACTGGTCTGGCCCCCCTCTTTGAGGGCGGCCACGAGATAGACCACGGCGCGAAAAGGGCGACCTTGGAGCAAGAGCTGTCGTCCCTGATCTTCATAGATCTGGGCCAGTCTGAGCTTGGCCTCCTTCAGCTGACGTTCCAGCTCTTGTCGGCGCAACTCAGTGGCCGCCAAGAACGCCAGCTCTACTGCGTTGAAGCGGGCGGAATCCGACTCGGCCAGTGCCTGAATCTGCGACAGGCGTGGATCGTCATGCCACAGTCGCCAGGCCGGCCGGCCTTCGCGGTGCCATTCCGTGGCCGCGTCGCCCAGGCGGCGCAGCAGGGGCAGCGTCTCGCGCTCGCGATGAATCCACTGCCAGAAGCGGCGCCACCCCAGGAGCAGCGTGTCGTGCGCCGGTTCGGCATAGGCTTCCGCACCTTCGGCTTGGCCGATGACCACCAGCCGCGCCTCGACCAGTCGCTGCAGAACCTCGCGGACCTGGGCATCCTCGGCGGGGTCGGCAAACTGTAGTTCCGATAGCGGTAGCCGTCGGCGGGTTAGCTCGTTTCCTACCCCGGACACCATGCGCAGCATCGTCCGTCCCAGTGCGCTCTGAGACTCCGGAGGCAGGCTTTGGAACAGTTCATCTGCCCGTTGGCTCAGGGCGCCGGCCACTCCGTTTAGGCTGCGGAAATCTGCCGCCGAAAGACAACGATCACTGCGCCCGCTGCGGACATAGGCACGATAGAGCTCGCTCAGCGCAAACGAGAGGAGCGGCAAGGCGCCGGGGGTGTCGGCCACCTCGTCGATCAGCTGATCCACGAGATCGACGGGATCGAAATAGAGGACTCTCTCGCTGGCCGGCCCTTCGATGATTTGGCGCAGCTCTTGCCGGCTGGGGGGGCGAATGAGGAATCGGACAGAACCCCCTGATTTGCGCTGCAAGAGCTCCGCAAAATGGGGCTCAAAATCCGCACGCAGCGTCATCACCACAGCAAAATGTCCGGGGTTCTCGGCCAGGGCTCGCCCCACGCTGGCGAGGAACTGCTGCTGCTCGCCCTGCTCAGCGCCCAAGGTTGTCAGTTCCTCCAGCTGATCGATGACCAGAAGCAGCCGTTGGCCGGGGTGGTTCGCTTGCCATTCGGCAACCGCCAGAGCCAGCTCACTCGCCCCGGCTGAGCCGAGCTCGGCGCAGATCGATCGCAGGGTCGTGTCTGGCCGGCTGCCGGGTCGCGTCACCGGTAGGACGTGCCAGTCTCTGCGGCTGCGCAGGCGTGGGATCAGGCCAGCCCGCACGACGCTCGACTTCCCACTGCCCGAGTTTCCGCTCACCACAGTCAGCGGCTGCGAAAGGACCTGCTGCTCAAGCTGCGCGATCACCTCGCCCCGCCCAAAGAAGAGCGAGGCATTCGCTTCTTCGTAGGCTTGCAGTCCACGATAGGGGTTGTTCTTCTCGATCAGCTGCAGCGCCGAGGGCAGCGCCGGGGTACGGCCGGGTGTGAAGAAGACAAACTGTCCTTTGTCCCGTCCGTCGAGCGACCACAGGAGTGGCTTTTGTACGCTCCGTCCCAGTTGCTGCTCCAGCTGGCCCAGAGCGCTCTCCAGGTACAGATGAAGCTCATTGGCGATGATCACTCCATCGCCGGGTTGGCCATCGATGCGCAGATCGGCGGCGCCCTGCAACCCGCGGCACAGGGCGGCGGCAAACGGCGAGTTGTCCTCGACCCCTCCGCGCTGTCCGAGCTTGCCACCCGCCACCATATCCAGAGCCCGCTCGTCGGAGGCCGCCGAGGCGATAACCTGCCAGGCTGCATCCCGCAGGTAGCGCTCATAGCGCTCGCGATACAAGGTGGCGGCGCGTACTCCGATGCTGCGGGTCTGCGACCAGCGGAAGGCGCCCGCGAAGCAGCAATCCAGAACCAACAGCAAGTGTCGGCAGGGAAGCTGCGAGAGGAACGCCTGCACTTCCGCCATCGGCAGGAAGCTTGTGACATCGTCCCGCCGTGCATCTTGGGGCAGCAGGAAGCCTTGCGGCGTGCTGGCGTCCTCTCCGGTGTCATCGGCGATGCCGTGTCCGGCGAAATAGACAAGCAGCCGCGTGCTCGCCGTGAGTTCAGCACGCAGCGTCCCGAACAGCACACGCAGCCCTGCCCGGGTTGCCAGTTCATCGGTGAGCAACCGGACCTCGTAGCCATGCTCGTCCCGCAGAACGTTGGCAACCGCTTGGACATCGCGCACCGCGTTTCGCAGCGGGGGGACTCCCTGGCGATATTCATTAATGCCGATGAGGATCGCGACGCGCCGTTCATCGGTTCGCACTTCCTGGTTCGCAGCCAACGCCATCCCTGGATCCTGCACCCCAAGGATAGGGCGTTCTCGCTGGGAAGCGGGCCGCCTTTTTCCGCGTCCTTCTGGGCTCGGTGTTCGGTGCCTGACCCCATCAGGACTGACTGAATAGGCGGAACTCACTTCGGGGGCGGGGCAACCGCCGTGCAGCTCTTGCACGCTGTCCATGCAAACGCTGCACACCCTGTTTGCGTGTGGCACGCGGGCCACGGATGGGGAGCTCGCTGGCTTCTGCGGCCCGCTCCTTTGCGCATGCCGCCACATGGCAGGGGAGGGGAGTGCAAACGCCGCACGCCGGAAGCGCCCCCTCCGCGCTCTCTTCAGGGGGGCGGACCTGCGGCCGGACTGGCCCCTAGGTTGCATGGAGCTGGCCCGGGCGTGCTCCTTGCTCTGCGCAGCACCCCCGGCCTGCACCGGCGCGTCAACCTGCTTTGCTGCGGGGCACAAGGAATCTATGCGTGGCCGTCTTGACGGACGAGCACCTACCAAAGAGGCAACATGAGCGAAACAAATCTGATCAATGGAATCAAAGTCAAACTCCAGTCATCAAAGGGTGATTACCTGCATCGACCGGACTCTGCTGATGGGGTCACGACGTGGGTCGCGGGCACTGGCAACGAATGGACCGTGGAGTTTGCAGGCGACAAAATCCGCCTCAAGTCGTGGAAGGGTGATTACCTGCATCGAGCGGACCTTCCTCAGGGCGTCACGACGTGCGACACGGGCATTGGCAACGAATGGACCGTGGAGCGGGCAGGCGACAAGCTCCGCCTCAAGTCGTGGAAGGGTGATTACCTGCATCGACCGGACTCTCCGCAGGGGGTTACGATGTCGAACTCACCTATTGACGACAGCGACTGGCTGTTTATCAGGGTAAACGTCAAGGCAAACGTAGGCATCAGTCAACTTGGCATGATCGATGCCAATCGGGCACGGTTCAAGTTCCGCAACTTGGGTCAGAGTGATGTCTCCACGGCGACGTTCAACCTGATTGCGGTCGATGCTCGCGGAAATGCAATTCCGTCTGTGCCGGTGGTTGAAGGACTCAAAGATGGTGGTACATTTGTTATGCCGGCAGGGAATTTTCTCAATGTTCTTGTGTTGCAGATGAGCGGCGCGGGTCAAGGCGCTCGCACGACGCTAACATTGCAGCCGTACGTGTTGGTTGCCGCGAATTTTGATATTTTCCACTTCTATCACGAGGAGGCCACGGAGACGTGTTGGGCGATTGGGAGCCCTGTGGGAAATAAAAACAAGGTTTGCGTCTTGAGGTCCACTGACTATTTTACGACGTTCGAGGAGCGCGGCTCGATCACCATTCCGGACAACGACGCCAACCTCAAAGACTATTATAGGTCTATCTATGTGGATAAGTACCGGAACGTGATCATTGGCTGGCGGCCTGGACCGATGATCTCGCGCGACGGCGGCTTTTCGTTCGAGCACATGTTCGATTGGCTGGATCCCAATAAGGGCATGCTGTGGCCCTTCTGGAACATCACCGAGAATGACAACGGTCTCATGGTCATCTCCGAGTACGGCGCCAGCGAGGCGGACACGCGGCCGGATGGCTCCCACCGGGGTACTTTCTGGAGCTCGGACCCAGAACGAAGAATCTGGCAGACCAAGGTTGTAGGCAGAGGCTTTGATTCCGGCGACGCCAACAAGTTCGGCGGATACTACCGCCATATACACGGATATCATATCAACCCTGATCTGCCGCATGTGCATCACATGTTTCTCGGTGACTATAAGAAGGACCTACCGCCAGGCGACGGAACCCCTGGTTACTACGTCAGCGAGAATGAGGGCGTCACTTGGTCCTCTGATATCCTCAAACAGTGGCCTGGGGGCGACGGCGAATTCTACAATGGGCCTTGCTTCGTTACCTGGTGGCCGAACGGGAAGGCGTTTATTGTGAGCGACACCGCACGAGCCGGGAGTGCCTACTGGTGGGGAAGCGGTCCCGGCGACTGGGGCGGGCAGGGCTTCGAGCCCGCTGTCGAACTCCGCCGCGATGTCGATGACCAGTCTCAATCCCCTCCCGAGACTCCGTGGATGGCAATGGCAGTAAGAGGGTCCTATGAGACCTACTGCACAACCAGCACCGACAAGAGCACGGAGCGTCTGTGGCGCTACGATGCCTATACGCGTCACATCCAAGTGCTTGCAGAAGTCGAGACGCCTGAAAACACGACGCCTGAAAACACGACGCTCAAGTGGTTATCAGGATCTCGGCATAACCGGATTCCCCCTCAGGCGAGATACTTCTTTACCTCGGGGAATCGGCGGTTTCCGCGTTTGTAGGCAGGACCGGCGAACAATCGGACGAGGAACCGCATCACAATAGGGGTCTCGCCACAAGACAGCTGAAGTGTCGAGAATGCCAGACCGTCCCCCGCCTCCCTGGAAAGCGCGCTATGCGGTGCGCGCCGACCGGGCCAGTGACCTGCCCCCCCGCGGCTGCCGCGCAATCGTCCGAATCAGCGCTGGCCCCTGGACTTCATGCACGACAGCCTTGGCAATGGGCGGAAGTTCCGCCTGCTCAACGTCATCGACAATTGCCCGCGGGAGTGCCTGTGCATCGAAGGGGCGCCGGGCTTCAGCGGACACCGCTCAGCGCAGCAGCGGTGTCACCGCCATCCAGGTGCAGGTCCGCATCGACGAGTACCAGGGCCTTATCTCGCCGCGTGACCAGCCCAGCCGGCCCCCGCGGCACCTGCCCCCGCCCTGCGTCGCGCCATCGGCCTCCTCTTCCGGCTGGGCGGGGGCGGCGCCAAGCAGGGCGACGCTGACCGTGGTCAGCGCCCCGGCTCTGAGGCCCCCCCGACAAAGCCGCGAAGTTCGTCGCGGGCGGGGGCGGTGATGGCGTTTACGCGCTCGATGAGGGCCTTCATTTGATCGCGAGTCTGGCCGAAACGGGCGGCCGCTTCATCGTTATAATTTAATCGTCCCATAAAGGTCTTGCGGCCGGAACTTATGGCATCCTCAATCGGCGGAACAATTGCAAGATAGCGTCCCCATAGATAACTTCCGACATCGGCCAGGAAAGCGTCGTTGTAATGGGTCTGTTTTGCCTTGTATACCGACTCTTCGTCAATTGGATCGTACTGTAATTGGTCCAGCTCGCCCCGCCAGGAAAACAGGCTGGCCAGGCTGGTTCCGCCCAGTCCGGCGTTTTCCCCATCGAGCGTCGATTGCCACAGCAGCACCAGCTCGCCGAGCTGTCGTGAAAGCCCTTTGATCTCGCGCAGGCTGTGCTTGATCTCGATGACATGGGCCAGCGCCTGCAGGTGGCTGGGCGCTGGCGCGGGGCCGGATACAGGAGCCGCCGGGGCGACGGGCGGGCTGGGACCCGGCTGCACCGGCAGGCGCTCCAGGGTCAGAGCAGGGGCGGGGCCGACCGTCGGGGGCGAGGGCTCAGCGGTCTGGCGCTTGCGGGGGCCGGCCGGCTGGGGGGCGGCTGGGATCGGCGGCCGAGCGGCGGCACGGACTTGGAGAGGCTTTTTTCTACTCATGTGCGCAGAACTCTTCAAATCAGGAGCGGGCGATTATTGCTTAAGATCTTTGATGATATCTAAGTTATCCAGAGCCTTGAATAGTGCGGATTGTTCACCCTCATAGTCGTCGTAAAAGAGGCCGAAATGATCGCGTTTTGCAGCGAAGCGATCCGCGGAAAGCTGGAACCTGGCGCTGTCCTTGGTCGTTGCCTTGTATCGGTCGTAGGCCGAGTATTTTTCGAACAGCTCGCGATTGCGTAGAAATTGCAACCCAGAAAGGGGAGTCTGTCCTTGCGCTTTGGCGTCGTCGCTGTATCGCTGATAAGCGCCAGTGAAGGGCTTGGCTGACTGACCCTGCGTGACGACAGCCTGATCGCCGAGCAGCCGGGAGGTGGTGGTGGGGTTCTGTTCGGCTAGCTGCAGCGTCTCTTGCGCCGTCAGCGCGCCGACGATCGACTGGGCGGTGCCCACCGAGACGGCAAAGACGCTCGACCAGGCGAGTCGCTCCTGCAGGGCGCTCAGGATTTTTTCGCCGTTGAGCTGATCGAGCGGCGTCACCGCGAGGAGCTTGATGAGATCCGAGACGGCCGCGCGGGCGAAGGCGGCACTCGGGGGGGGGCCGTGGACGGCGACGGCGGCGATGTTCAGCGGCAGGCGCTGCAGGAAGCCGTAATCAAGGGTGACCCCGGCGCTGGGCGACAGCTTGTTCTTGCCAGTCGCGACCAGGGCATTGGCGATGACGTACTTGCCGATGAACTCCTGGAAGGTCGGCAGGTCGACCCCGGAGACGGCATTGCCGATTCCTTTTTCCAGGACCTTGGTGCCCTGGCTCTTGAGGATGCCGGACAGGATGGCGATCTGACTGGCGGCGCGGGCAGGCGGCACGCTGGAGTAGGCGAGCTTGACGGTCGCGCTGATGAGATCCTCGATCTTGGCGACCTCGAAGACGGTGGCGGCGACCTCTTCCACCAGCGTGCCGAGGTTGACGCGCGAAAACAGGTCATAGCCTGGACCCGACACCGCCGAGTGGGCCGCAAAGCCGGTGATAAAGCCGCCGAGGGAGGCCAGAAGTCCGGGCAGGCCCGTCGGACCCAGCGCGACGACCAGGGCCGAGCGCGTCACCAAGGTGAGAAACTGCTCGATCACACCGGCCGCGGCCTCGCGCCCTCCCTCCCGCGTCAGCAGGCGCTGATCGAAGTCGGCGTTGAGCACCGCCACCAGCTCTGCCTCGTCGAAGGCGCCGTAGAACTCCAGCAGCTGTTGGAAGGCCTGCGGGCTCTGCGCTTTGACCCGTTGGAAGTCCGAGAAGCGGGCCCGCGCCGCATCCAGCGACAGCTCATTGCCGACGCCGTTGAAGAACAGGCGCGATACCGCGGTGCCCAGGCCGCGCAGCAGTGGCCGCTCGGTATCGCGGACCCGTTCCTGTGCCTGCTCGCCGGCCGATTCGAGGTCGGTCGTGGGACCGTTCAGCAGATTGACCAGCCGCGTGCCGATCTCGGAGCGGGTGAAGTTCCGCTCTAGATAGTAAACACGGAAGTCCTCCCCGACGCTGCTTGGCTTGCTGGGGGCCACGCCGGACTGCAGATACAGGAAGTAGCCGACCACCTGCTGACGCAGGAGCTGGGGCAGCGGATCGAGCAGCGCATAGACCGCGGAAAGCGCCGCGTCGCCGCCCGGCTGCAGCTCAAGCGCGATGCGGGCCGCGCCACGCTGGATGGGATCGAAGTTCACGGCCAGGCTGACGCGGTAGCGCTGCAGATAGGGTTCATCAAGCCGAATGTCGATGAGGGGGTTATAGGCTGGCCGCAGCACTCGCCCGGTGACCCGGCTCTGCACCGGTGTGCGGGCTTCGGTGTGGAAGGCTTCGAGCTTGCCCTGATTCGACCAGAGCGCGTTGGTTTGCTTGAGCAGCTCGGCGGAGTAGCCAGCCGGCTTCTGCATCCCGAGGAAATAGACCTGGTCCGCCGCCGATGCGCTCTGCTGGGCGAGTAGTTCGAACTCCGGCTCTTCGCGACTGTCGGCGGCCAGCTCGGTGATGGCGACGGTGTGACTGACCGGTGCGAGCGACGCCTGGCGCAAGCTGTCGATCGAGGCATCGGTCTCGTCGAGCGCGGCGCTGCTCTGGCTCTGGCCCAGTACGACGTTGCGGGCGAGCTGGGCGCGCTCTTGCAACAGGCGCCCCTGCGTGGCCAGGGCCTTGCGCTCAGCGGTGTCCGAGGCAAATAGGAAGGACAGGGCACCAGGCCTGAGCTCTTGCGCCACCTGGTCGAGCACCAGCAAATCGAGCTGGCTCGACTCATAGCCGAGCCGCAGCTTCTCGCTTTCATCCGACGTGCGCTCGGTGGCGCGCTGCAGGTGGTTCTGCTCGCGGCGCAGGTACTTGATCAGATCGAAGATGTTGCCGGCGCTGGCCGAGAGGTTGGCCTTCACCGTGGCCTCTAGCTCGCCGGGCACCGGCGGCCTTCCGGGCAGCCAGCCGCTGTCGTTCTGGACGTAGGTCTTCCAGTCGGCGTTGAGCTCGGTCAGCGCCTCGGCCCCTTTGTTGAGCTCGCCGATGAGGATGGCGAGGGCCGCATGCTCGTCGGTGCCAAAGTAGCTGCCGCTGGCGTAGTACAGCTCCTCGGCGCGGGTCACCCCGTGGTCCATCGCGGCATACAGCCGCCGCGTGGGGATGTCTTTCTTCAGGTTTTCGCGGATATGCTCATATAACGCTAGATCTTGAATATCATCACGGCCGAGGCCGACATTTGAAAAGAAGGCATTGTAGATCGAGATTAACGCTCTGCGCGAAGGGGGCGGAATCTTGTTGATCTGTTGGGTTAGGTTGGTCTCATTGCTCTCTTTTGAGATTAAACCTTGGGCTAAATCAATAATTGGATGGCTATCTGGCAAATAGCGAAATTTGGCAATCAGCTGTGCAAACCCGGCTTCCCGCTTGCCGCCACGAACGACGGATTTGACGAAATCTGCAAGATGCTCATGGCTGTTATTGTATTCCGCCTCGATCAGCATGCCGAACTGTCGGGGCGTCAAGGTTCGCACCTGGGCCAGCGCTGCTTCATAGAGGCCAAGCGAGATGTTCTCGCGGACTCGGGGCGCAAGCTGGCCTGCGAGCGCCCGATCCGCCTCTTCGTTCGCCGGCGGCGCGCTGCTCGGCGCGGCCAGGCTGGGGCTGGCCTCGGCCGTCGTGGCGGGCGGCAGTGACGGGCTGGCCTCGGCGGGCAGCGGCGGGGCGCTCTCTAAGACCTGCTCAGCACGCAGCCGCACACCCGAAGCGGGGGGGCGCACGCTGCGCGAGCGGGCGGGGCGAGCCGGAGCCGGTGTCGGACCGGCGCCAGCGACCGTGCGTTGCGGTGGGGCGGGGGGGGCCATGGGAATGCCTTAC
>DAORCZ010000007.1:0-30156 GCA_035345735.1 Pseudomonadota bacterium
CGCATGATCAACATCACCCCCTCCGGCTCGGTGCAGGTCGACACCACCGTCGATGCTTCGCTGTGGGGGCTGTTCTATTTCGAGGCCTATCCGGCGCTCGATCCGCGCGTGCAAGCGACGATGAAGGCGACGCGCGATCACCTGTGGTGCAAGACGCCGGTCGGCGGCATGGCCCGCTACACCAACGACTACTACCACCAGGTCTCGCAGGACATCGGCAACGTCCCCGGCAACCCCTGGTTCATCTGCACCCTGTGGTACGCCGACTACCTGATCGCCACCGCCGAGACCCCCGAAGCCCTGCAGGCCGCGCTCGCCATCTTAGAGTGGGTCGACGCCCACAAGCTGCCGTCCGGCGTTCTCGCCGAGCAGGTCCACCCCTACACCAACGCGCCGATGTCCGTCGCGCCGCTGACCTGGTCGCACGCCACCTACGTCGCCACCGTCCAGGCCTACCTCGAAAAGCTCGAGCTCTTCGCCCAGCGCAACACCCCGCAAGCCGTCGCCTACCGCAAGCTGCGCGGCCACGAACTGACGGGGTTTGGGCACGTGCATAGCTAGGTCTCTCGTTGATTTCTCAATAGGGCTAGCCGCGGCGTCTGGCGGCGGTCTCGCGGTACACCGCACAACGGATCATCTAATACATCTGGCAATACATCTGGCAATGCATCTGGTTGAGTTCGCTAATGGGATATATGGCGAACTCTGCAGTGATATTGGCGCAGCCTAGATCTTTTGCTTTGACCTGCTCCCTAAGCACCACTATATGAATGGCCTATCGCGTCGCCGGGGCCGGCCGGCGGCAAGCGATACCATGGCCATGTGCTGCAGTTCGGGAGAGGTTTTATGCACCTAAATACCGCATACCAGTCGACCACCCTACGCGGCGCGGAGCAGGCGCTGCAGGCCATCCTCAGCGAGCAAGGCGCGCAGCGGCAGGCCCAGCCGGATTGGTTCAAGGTCGGCATCAGCTTCGCCCCCGTGTACCGCGTCTTTGGGCTGGGATACGAGCACGCCAAGCAAGGCCGGGACTACTTCACGCAGGAGCGTCAGGTGGGCAAGCAGAACCGCAGCTACCGTCGCTACGGCTTCACGCGGCTGTTCATCCTGTACTCCTCGGATCGGGCTGACTGTGTTCGCCAGGTTGAGCGCGAGCTGATTTCGCTCGGCCGCCGCTTGACCCACCCTGGCGGTTGCGCCAACCAGGCTCCGGGGGGCGAGGGCCCCTTGTCTGGCCAGGGCCCCTGGTTCGTCTATCTCGCCACCAAATAGGCCGCCCAACGCAGCCTGGCTTGCAGCGTGGCCATCGCATCTGTCGATAGGCCAGACACACCGACGTAGCGAGCTGAGGCATAAAAGCTCTTAGGGATGGAATTTGCCAGGAGTGATACCTGGCGCGAGAGCCAGGTTCTGTATATGTGGCTTCCTGCTTGAGTCTGCTACGAACATATGGCCGAGCTCGATATAAGCGAACTCAGCCAGAAATGATGCAATCTTAGCTTGCAGTGTAAGAGGTGACTCTCTATTTTTCTGTCATCGTCTTTCTTGGGTTATCCACCGATGCGCCATACCCTGCTTCACCTCGCGAAGTCCCCAGCCAGCGTCCGTGGACTCGTGACGGTGCTCGTCCTGAGCATGGCCTTGCTCGGTCAGGCTGCTGCTGAAGGGAGCAGGCGTCACGTGCCCCGGGGCGCGGCCCAGCGAGCCAGCGCATTTGCCCGTCTGTACGAGCGCGGCATGCGCCACTACGCGACCAAAGAGTACGTGGCTGCGATCGACGCTCTGGGGGCTGCCTATCAGGTCGAACAGAAGCCACCGCTGCTCTTCTATCTGGCACGCTGTCACATCGAACTCGGGCATGCCGAGGATGCGCTGCGTCTGTATGCGCTCTTCGAACCGCTGGCGAACAACCCGCCGGCCGAGCTCCGCAAGCAGATGCAGGAGGACAAGGTCCGGGCGCAGGCGCTGCTCGATGCCGCGGAGCAGCTGGACCCCGTTCCGCCGGTCCCGTTTGTACCGGCCGCCGGTGACCGCCGGCCACCGTCGCCAGGGATCGATGTCAGGCCCCCCAACCTGGCCGAGCGACCCACGCCGATCGAGGACGATCTGCGTCCGCTGGTGCCCACCGCCCAACCGGTGTACCGGCGCTGGTGGTTCTGGACCGCCCTCGGGGGAGGCGTGGCGGTCGCGGCGGTTGCGGTGGTCGTGGCGGCCACCCGGGTCTGGACGCCGCAAAGTCAGCGCCCGGCCATTCCCAGCGACGTCTACAGCCCTGAGTTCTAGCCCGACGGGAGTTCGGATATGTCGCCCTCTTTCAGGTCCGTCTATGCCTCGCTGCTCGGGCGGCTGTGTGCCGTCTGCCTCTTGCTGTCGGGAAGCTGCGGCTCAGCCAGCGATGAGACCAGTCCGCCCGTGGTCGTCGTGACGCTGCGTGGCCTGACGTCGGCGGTCACCTCGCTGCGCGTCCAGGCCTGGCTGCAGGCGCGTCCCGCCAAGGCCGACATGCAATTCCAGCCCAGTCTCAACCCGTCGTCGGATGAATACCCGTTCGCGGTGCGCTTGCCGCCGGGCTCGCGGGGGACGCTGCGGCTATCGATCCAGGCCCTCAGCGCCGATGCGTGCGACTGGTCCGATGCGCAAGAGGTGCACACCGACGTCAGCCCAGGCCAGGTTCTGCCGCTGAGCCTGGACATGACCCTCTATCCGCGGCCCAGGTGCCCGCTGCGGCTACGGCGCACCGGGCAGGTGCGCGGACTCTTGACGTATGAGTCGGCAGCGCTGGGCTGTACCGCCGCCGACTGTCGCTGTGCCGATACCTGTGAGCTGCGCGTGCCGCAGGGCAGCCTGGTGCGCCTCTCGGCGCCCAGCAGCAGTCCGCTGTGCTTCCTGGGGTTTGACGGCGGTGGCTGTCAGGGCCTGACCTGTGAGCTGACGGTGGACAAGCCGACCGAGATCACGGGCGACTTCGCCACCTGCGAGCGCACCACCCCCTTTCTTGCCGAGGGAGGAGGCAATCTCAGCGTCGTGGCCACCGCCACCGGAGTGTGGGTCGGATCGGAGGGCAGCACCAGGGGCAGCGGCCTGCACCGCCTGGACCGCCAGACCGGAATCTGGCAGGCCTTTTCGACCGACTACAAAGCCGTCAGCACGCTCTGGGCGGACGCGTCTGCGCAGTATCTTTGGATGGCGGCGAAAATCCCGATGCCCGGACTGAGCTTAATTCGCTTATCCGAACAGGGGGCCATGCAGGATGCAGCGATATCGATTACTGCAATTACTAAATTATGGGGGCGCGGGATCGAAGAAATGTGGATGCTTAACAACTATATCTATCCCTTTGATGCGAAGGGCTACAAGTCTGGCAGCCGGCCCAATTTTGATGCGATTGCCTTGGCTCCGGCTGACGAATCACAGCTATGGCTGGTAGGGGAGGGGGGCGGCATTGCCCGCGGCACGCCGGGTACTTGGCAGTCTATGCCAAAAATCACAGCCAAAACCCTCTTTGACATCTGGAGTATCGATGCTGAAAACGCCTGGGCCGTGGGGGAAGCGGGAACCACCCTGCGGTGGAACGGCCGCGAATGGAGTGTGGAACCAAGCGGCGTCTCCCAACCGCTCCGGGGCGTCTGGGGCAGCTCGCCAGGCAACGTCTGGGCCGTCGGTGAAAACACCGTCCTCTACTGGAACGGCCGGGTATGGACGCGAATGCAGGCCGGGCTCCAGCACTACACCGATATCCACGGCTATGACGGCAGCCACTTCTGGGCGGTGGATGCTGGGGGTGGGGTTACGAGCTTTACTCGCTGAGCTGGCGTGCTCAACCACAGCCCTGGAAGCACCGCGCCAAGTTCGGAATCCAATAACCTATTTATGGTTGGGTTTGCTTCAATAGAACTTCGAGGCGTTAATAGCTGAGGTTGCTTTGTCTCCAGTCCGAAGTTGTTGGTTGAGGCCGCTTAACTTTGAAATAATTTCAGAAAATCAGCCTTGACACACCCGGACTAAACCTGAATTGTCCCAAACAGGTGACCTGTGGTGTGGGCAAAACCCAAAGCATTGTGGTTGAGACTGCTAGCGCAACTGAACCGCCCTGGCATCGGGCATGTTCGATCGCGAATCATGTTTGTATGGTTGGGCTTGCTATCGGCCAATGCGGCCTGGGCTCAGCCGGCCCCCGAGCCGCAGCCTCAGGTGGCGGCACCCCCGGCGTCCCCATCCCCCCCACCGGGCCCCGGGGCCATGAGCCGTCTGTCGGTCAGCGTCTATGTCGACGGCAAGGCCGACAAGCCGCAGCGCGAGTGGCTGCTCGACCGCTTGGCTCGCCTCGGTGAGGACGCCTCGGCGCTGGACGTTCCCGGCTTGGCAAGCTGCCGCAGCGCCGGCTGCTTGGCCGAGTACGCCGAGCCAGGCCGACGACTGCTGCTCGTCCACGTCACCAGCCAAGGCAGCTCTCGCTACTTCGTTGAAGGCTTCCTGAAGAGCCCCAGCGACCCCGCGGCCCAGATTGCGCAGAGCGCCTGCGAGGACTGCTCGCCAGAAAATCTCCGCAGCCTGGTCGGCGACCTCGCCGCCCGCGTGCTGACCGAGCCCTCGCCGCCCGCCTCGCCCCACCCCGCTGGCGCCTCCTCCAGCCAGCCGCTCGCTTCCACCCCGCCCGGCCAGCCAGCCACCTCTGGCGAGCGCTCAGCCGCCACCTGGACCCCCCGCCGCATCGTCACCGTCGCCTCGCTCTCCCTGGTGACCGGCCTCACCGCCGGCCTCACCCTCACCCTCGCTATTGCTGGATGGGGAACGGGGAAGGGGAATCTCGTTCTGTTCTCTGACGGCCCAGAGAGCTCGATGTACGGGCTTGACGGCCGGCCGCGCCCTGATGCCACCCCCAATCTCAGCGCGCTCTCGATAGTGCTCAGCGGCGCGGCGGTCACGCTCCTGTCTGGGGTGTCGTTGGTCTTGCTCTGGCCCAGTCACACGCGCAAGCCGGGAAACTCAGTTGCCAAAGCCCTGCCGATCGGAGTTCTGCCGTGAATTTGAGTCGTCTTTGCGTGCTCTTCACCCTACTTCCGTATGGCTGCAGCAATCCAGATCTGCAGAACGCTTGGTTTGGCGAGAGCACAACTGCATATATATATCAACAAATGCCTCTCAATGGTGCGGCATGCACGAAGATGGGGTGCATAATAGATAATGATGGGTGGTCATGGATTGTTGGTGAACACGAGGCTGGGGATTTAGTCATGGAAACAAGCAAAGTGGATGAACCAGGCAAACCCACCTATTGTGAGCTGGACAAAACCAAGGCCGCTGATTCCAAATTGCCAACATTTCGAATTATCCCCAATGCTGGGCGGCAAGCGACCATTCATACCACTCTGTCTGTCCATCTTCCTCTGAACTTCAATGGGGGACGGTTGATGTTTGCGATAACGGCTTATACGGTAATTGGAAAAATGAAGCTGAATGGCGCCAACTTTGAACGAAGTTCAAGTGCCGAATCACCTCTGAAGGATGACGAACTACAAAAGACCATAACTGAATTTCCCTCTGAGAAATCGATTATAGAATCGGGTGTGCTTAAAGTAGATTTGCAATTGAAAGCGGAAGCCCCCGATTCGCGTTCGACCACCTGCGTTAGAGTGACTGATGTGAAGATATTCAAGTTAGGCAGCTGAAGGATAAAGAGGCTATTTTAATGAAAATCAAACCAACACAGCCTATTCCCCTTGCTCTGCGAGGGGGGCTCTATGTCGCGGGGCTCTTCTGCTTGCTCTGGGCCAGCCCTGCGTCGGCCGAGTTGACGGTTTTGCCGATCTTGCGGGATGGGAAGGTCAGTGAGGGGTTGACGCAGAGCGTGGCGGAGCGGCTGCAGCTTCTGGGCGAGGAGCCGGAGGCGGCGCAAAGCGCGCTGTCGGCGGCGGAGCAGGGGTGCGTGCTGCCGGCCTGCCTTGGGGGCTTGGCGGCGCGTCTGCGGGCCAAGCGGCTGGTGCTGGGGCGGGTGGTGACCAATGCGGCGCGGCGCTATCTGCTGGATCTACAGCTCTTCGAGCGCAGCAGTGGCCGGCAGGTGAAGCAGAGTGCGGCCTGCGAGGACTGCTCCGAGCGACAGCTCCAAGATCAGGTGGCCGCGCTGGCTGCGCGCTTGGTCGATCCGACAGAGGCGGCCTCGGGTCCCGTCGCCGGCAGGGCCGCGACCGGATCGACGGCGCGCTCTTCGGAGTCTGCCGCTGCCGCTTCCAGCGCCGCCACCGAGCGTCGTCTGGCGGAGCTGACCGAGCAGCTACGCGGCGATCGGGGGCTGCAGCAGAAGCTTCGCGAGCAGCTAGAGCAGCTAAGCCGCACCAGCGAGGCCCAAGGCCGGGCGATTGAGACTCTGCGCAGCTCGATCGATAAGACACGGGGCAGCACCGACAAGCTGCGCGAGAGCAGCGAGCGGACCGGCGAGCAAGCCAGCCAGGGGGCGCAGAAGGTGCAAGCCAGCGTCGATGGGCTCAAGCAGAGCGTCGATCGCAGCGGCGATGCGACAGTGCGGCTGCAGGTGGGGGTGGCGGGGCTGAAGCAGGCCATCGATCGGAACAGCGAGGTCACCGCCCAGGGCCGGGCTGCCAGCGATAGCAGCCGAGCCGCCGCCGAGCGGCTGGGTCAGTCGTTCGAGCGGGTCGCCCAGCTTGCCGAAGCGGCCCGGCAGGGCGCCACGGCGGCGAACGAGACCAGCCAAGCCGGTCAACAGCTGGCCCAAAAGACGCTGAGCGCCGTCGAGCAGCTCAACAACCTCAGCGGGGAGCTGCGCACCGCCCTGACCCAGGTCGAGCCCCTGCACGCCGCGGCGCAGCAGACCCAGGCCGTCGCCGAAGTCAATCGCCAGAAGAGCGCCGAGCTACTGCAGCAGGCGCAGAGCGAGAGCAACACCGCCGCTGAGGTCCTGCAGCACGCGCAGCAGACCCTGAGCGCGTTGAAGACCGACGAAGCCCGCCGACGACTCCCACGGGGGCGCAAGATCGGCGCGGCCGTCCTTGGCGGTTTCAGCCTGCTTCTGACTGGCGCCGTGGTGACCCTGGCGGCGCTCAACGACCGCATCGTCCCTAACTGCACAAACAGCGGCCAAGCCGAGGTCAACTGCCCGCTGAACTTCAGCGCCGCCTACATCCCCATTGCCGCAGTCGGGGCATCCCTCTCCGCCGTCGGCACAGTCGCTCTGCTGGCTGTTCCCGTATCAAAATAAGGACTTCGTAAGATGCGTTTAGTCTACGCGCTTTTGTTGCTTTTATTAGCGGCAATGCTCATGCACTGTGATGCTGGACCATTATGGCCTTTTAAGCACGGCAAGATTCCGCCCTGTGAAAATGACACAGAGCATATTGATGCGACTTCTGAAACCCTGGATATGAACGCAGATATGCGGACCGATATGGTGTTGTCTGATCAGTGATGCCGGAGAGTAACTCTGCCGGACCGTTTGATGCATAAACCATGACCCCCATTTTCCACATAGGTGACGACTTCCTGGATGCTCACGGGGTGGGGTATGCCGTGGTCCAGTCGCTTCCTTGTGATGGGGGGGGACAGGCGTATCTGGTTCAAGAGCAGCGAGCGTCCCTGCAGCAGATCGTGAAGGTCTTTCCTGCGGTGGGCGGGGGCGGGGCCCGGCAGCACGAAGAGTCGTTTCTGCGTGCGGTGATGGCCCTGCAGCGTCCGGGGCTTTCGGCTTTCCATGAATCCGGGCAGCGCGACGGCGCCCCGCCGTACATCCTTTTTTCCGCGCCGCGCGGCGAGCCGCTGCCCGCCTATATCGGGCGCTTCGGTCCGCTCAGTGTGGTTGAAGCCGTGGATGTTGTGGGACAGCTTGGCGACGAGCTGATCGCGCTGGGCGGGCTGGGCTGCGCGCATCCCCGCCTCAGCCCAGAGGCCATCTCGCTGAGTACTTCGTGGCCGACCAGCGATGGCAGCGCTGAGACGCCGCAGCAGTCGGCGACGCTGGTCTGCTATGGGCTGCGGCTAGAGCCGGTGGCGCGGGGCTCCGCTGACTCCGGGGCGGCAGGATGTGAGCAGACGGCCCTGGCCGAGCTGTTCCTGTACCTGGTCACCGGGACCGCCTCTGCGGACGCCGCCGGTCAGCTGTCTAGCCTGACCGACCTGCCCGCAGGGCTGCCGGCGGTGCTCAGGCAGGCCTTGCAGCCCGAGCCAGCGCGGCGCTGGCCCTCGCTGTCGGCGTTTCTTTCGGCGCTGCGTCAGAGTCCGCCGGCCGACGTGCCCCCAAGCCCCGCGCTGGCCACTTACCCCGCACCGAAAAAAAACGTGCGGGTTGCCTCGCCGACCGCGACATCGCTGGGGGCATCGCAACCCCTGGCGCTGCCCGGGCTGGGCAGCTACCTGCTGCTGATGATGGTCGTCCTGCTCGTCGGGGGGGTGACCGCGCGGACCCTGCAGCCCAGCCCAGTGGAGTCGCCCGCGCCGGCTGGGGTGAACAGCCCGCAGACCGACTCGCCGTCGCAGCGCACTGCGTCGACTGGCACCGTGAGCCGCTCGTCTGGGGCGGAGCCTTCGTCCCCGTTGGCGCCCTTCCCGCCATCCTCCCCGACGGGGCCTGCGGGAAGCCCTTCCCCCGCCGCGCCCCCCATGGGAGGCGCTGTTCCGCCAGGGCGGCTCGACCTGGCTGCGCCCTCGGCGCCGGTCGTCGTGGTGCCGGCTGGCGGCGGCTTGGACCCCCGGCCGCTCACGTCCTCATCTTCGCCTTCGGTGAATGTCGCGCCCCCGCCTGGCCCCGAGCCGGAGCCCGAGCCTGCTCCCCCGATCGTGGCTCACCCCACTGCCCTGCCTGCCCCCCGGGGGCCGCGCTTCCGCATCGATGTGGGGTTCGCCGGGGGCACCACCGCCAGCCCGCCCGTGCGGCAGCAAGCCCGAGAGGCCCTGCAGACCTGCCTAACCAGCCGCAGCCGAGCAGCCGGGGCGCAGCTAAGCGGTGTGCGCATCGGGGCCGGGCTGATTACCGGCTGCCGTGTGCCGCTGCATATCGCGCCCGCCGGCAGCGGCTATCAAGGAATCATCATCGCACCTCGCTGCGATCTGCCGTCCCCCGTGATCTCTTCGCTAGAGCGATGTCTATCGGCCCAACTGTCGCGGCTCAACCTCAGCCCCACACCCAACCGCTATGAGCTTGAAAAACTTCCATAAACATGTACCTGCCCGCGGCCTGATGCTCTGGCAGTGGTCGTCCCGCCTTGCGCTGCTGGCTGGTGCCTTTGTGTTGATGTCGTGTTCCGAGGCCGCCGTTCTGCGTCAGCAGCTAGATGACACCAATCGGCGCCTGGCCCGGCTTATCGAACACAGCCGGGCGGGATGGCGCCAGGCGCTGTGCAATCGGGAAACCCGACTGCTGATGAGCGCGGTCCAGCGCGAATGCGAAAATGGCTCCTGTGACAAAGAAAATCCCTCTGCCGAGGTCATCAGTGCCCAGGTCTGTAACCTTGATCCCAAGCGCCGTGAGCGATTCCTTGAGATCTTAATCGAACAAGAGCGCGAAGTCTTCTATCTGTACAGCAATAGCAAGACCCTATCGGACGAGAGTCGCCGGCGCCTAACCAGCTTGGTTCTGGGCAATCGCCCCCTGCCCACTACGCGCTTCTTGGTGGTCACGCGTCCTTGGGACAAAGAACCCGATAAATACGGTCACGCCGAGAGGCGCGGGCGGGTCGTGCAGTCGACCATCGTCGAGCTCTTGCTGGGGCACTACCGGGGCGAGCTTTCGCCCGAGGAGCAGGCTCAGCGCGGCCTGTCCGCGACGGATGTCCGACGACAGCGCACGCTGCTGTGGCCCTATGCCTTCCCGCTGCGCGCCAACATGAAGGTCAGGCCCGCGACCGGTGGGCTGCTGCCGCCCGCCGGCAAGCCCTTTGAGGCCTGGGCCAATGCCACGAATACCGACGCGCCGCCCGACGACGAGCGGGGGGTGTGGGTCTTCCGCCTGGACTGCTAGCCCTTCCCTGATGTGCACACCCAAGATGCCCGCTTCTTTCCACCATCCCGCTCTCCTTGGGCGTCGCGCCACCGGCCCCCGGGCGCTGCTTCGTCGCCGGCTGTCGCTGCTGGTGCTGCTGGCGGGGCTGTGCCTCGCTCGCGCCGTCGCCGCTGCCGGTCCGCCGGTCCCCATGGGCGAGGGGCCGCTAGAGGAACAGCGTGCAGTGGGCGCCCTGCTGCCGCTCGAAAGCCTGAAGCCCTACGCGCCGGGCTCAGCGACGGCGCCGCCCAAGCTGGGGGGAGCGCGGCTTTCGGCGGCTGGCCCGCGTCTTTATGTCGTCCACCTGTGGGCGTCGTGGTGCGGGCCCTGCCGCGAAGAGTTCCCCTATCTCCGCCAGCTATTTCGCAAAGGAAAGTACCAAGAAGCGCAGCTTATCAGCGTTGCCGTGCAGAGCCCTGATGCCGAGCTGGGGGAATTTCTGGCCAAGGAAAAAGACAACCTGCCCGAGGCCCCCATCTACCTCGATGACAGCGGGGCCACTCTGCGAGCCCTCAAGCTGAACAAACTGCCGCTGACGCTGCTCGTCGATCGGCAATGGCGGGTGCGGCAAGTCTTCTCGGGTCCGATTCATCGCCGGCGGCAAGAACTGTTGATGAGTATGGATAATTTCATAACCCCACCCAACCTAAATGCCGTGGCGCTGGCCAGCGATATCAAGAAATGCCCTTCGCCGCCCTGCCTGAACCCTGGGTTCTTTATGCATCGATCACTTCTGATCGATGATGTGCAGCGTTGGAACAGCCGGAACAATAACTTCGCGAAGCTCAAGCTTGAGCTACCGCTCAAAAGTCGGCCCAACCTGCTTTATCTGTTTTCCCCCAATTGCATCCGCTGCGCTGACGACATACAGCACCTGCAGAGAATCGCGGATGGCTGGGGGCGCAGTAAGGCCCGGCAGGCTTCGATTGTTCTGGTCTCGCTGTCTTCGCAGACGGACTGTTCGAGAACCTTTCTTTCTGAGCAGGAGGTCAGCTATCGCAATGTCGATGTCCTGCATACACCGTCGAAGAATCTGGCGCAGTATATCGAGGCTCTCGACGGACCCCTGATCCTCATCATGAACCGGCTGGGCTATGTCCGGAATGCCTATGTCGGCCTGCTTGCCCCGCAGCGTGTAGCGGTGACGCAAGCGCTGATCGCCGCCACCCAGGGAGGGTGACCGCGCCCCCCGGCTGCCCTGGCCTCACGCGGTGGGGTGTAGGCGGCTCCTGGAGAACCCGCAGATGAGCTCGATCACCACCCTATCGGTTGTTTCTTCCATGCTGTCGGCGGCTGTCGTCGGACTGGGGCTGCAGCTTTTGCGCACCGTTCGCGCCTACCAGAGCATGGAATCGTCGCTGCAGCACAAGCAGCTAGAGTCGGCGAGTACCCGGAATCAGGTCAGCGATGCCGAGCGCCGCCTGGGAGAGCTGCAGCGCAGCCTGGACGTGGCGCAGGAGGAGCGGCGCAAGGTCGAGAGCGAACAGCAGCAGCTCCTGCGGCAGATCGAGACCCTAAAGCAGCAGCCGCGCAACGAGATGGTGCGGCGGGTCTACAACATCGTGACGGTTGGGGTTTCGCAGTGCGGCAAGACGGCATTGACGCTTAAGTGGGCCAATCCGCTATTTCGCCTGCGCGATGTGATGCCCACCCAGTTTGTCAAATACGAACGGACGGTCAGTCGCCAGTTCGCAAAAGTCGGACCCATCGTTGAACACGTGTTTGAAATTCGCGACTGGGGCGGTGAACACATGTCGAATGCGTTCATCGAGCTATTCACGCTAGAGAGCGTAAACGGCATGCTAATCGTCGTAGACCTGGGTACGACCGAGGGGGGGCCGGACGGACGACCGGTCGTCTGCTTTTCTCCCGAGCGTGTTAAGCAGCAGATTGAAGCGTTTCCTGAGGCCACCCTGCGTCTGTGTTTCAATGAAAGAATCGTCAGTCATTGCAAGACATTTACATTGTTCATCAATAAATCCGACGCGCTATCTGGCGATCTTGCCCAGATTGAAGCCCAGGCGCTGGAGCTGTATGCCCCGTTGATTAATATTCTGCGCAAGCTGCAGCGCGAGAGCGGAATGGTGGATATCGAGATCCTGGTCGGTTCGGCCAGCTCTGGCCACAATACGCAGAATCTTTTTGCCCATTTTATTGAAAAGATTCTGCCACCTGACGCCTATGACCCCACGTTGTTGCAGATGATGCATACCGTTTCCGTGGCCGCGTAGCCAGCGGGGCTTCGTGGCGGCTGCTCACCCCCAGCATGGACAGGTCCACATGACGCGCTCAACATCGGCCCAGACCTTCGCCGCGGACGCCGTACCCGGCCGCTTCCGCACGCTGCAGTATGAGCCGGTCGCCGGCGATGGTTGGTATCATGTGTTATTTGGCCATGTTCCGCGATATCAAATGGAATTCATCCTGCGTCCAGAGCTACCTTGGCGCAAGTTTCGACCGCAGCACTTTGCTCATTTGGGTCCGCAAATTAAGTTTCTAACTCCGTCGGCAGGACAGTCATTTGCGCTGGCGATTGGTAATTTATCCAGCAACGATACCCAGCATATTCCGGGGCGCGGTGGTCTGTCGATCTTGGTCAGCACGCGCGTATCCGATTTGCGCGACCACGCTCAGCGCGAGAGCCCGGTCTTCGCGCACGGCCTGATTGCGATTGATGAGCCGTTGCAGATCGCAGAGATGACCCGCGTAGTGAGCGAATTTACGCACCACGTGCTTACCGATGGGTTGCGATTTTATCGCAATTACTATACCAGTGGAGATGCCGGGAACTTTGAGCGTGTTCATGGATATATTCGGTCGCTGCGTGACCTAAACCAGAACGCCGATTCGGCGGATCCCGTTGCCGAGGGGACCGATGACGCCTTTGTGCAGTATGTCCGAAATGACCCGCCGCTTTATAATCATATCTTCATCGACTGTCGCCGAGCCGACCAGGCCAGCATCATCGCATTGGCTGCGCGCCTGGGGGTTCTTCTATACCGCTCGAACCTGAAGTGGTCGCTGGTGACGACGGGCAGCGAACCGTTTGAAGTCCGCCAGCACAACGGGGTCGATTTCGGCATCGGCGTTCGCCTGCTCTGCGATGGCGTCCCCGACGACGCGATCGAGCGCTACGTCCGCGATGCCTCCGAGCAGAGCAAGGTGGCGCTGCTCGACTACGGTGACCTGCCTGACGAGGATCTGCTGCTCGTCTCGCGCCTCTTTGGCGTCGAGCGGGCCGCTTCCAGTGGCGCCGTCAGCGGCCAGCTTGCCGACCACCGCTCGGCGCCGCAGCTGCTTCCGGGCGCAGAGGGGCCCCCGCCGGCGGGCCTGGTGCGCCAGGTGGATGGGGACTGGGGCGAGCCGCTGCCGATGGGCGTGGCCCCCAAGGACACCGATCGCGACCTCACCATCGTCTCGCCGCCGACCCCGGGGATGGAACGGGCGGTGCACCAGGCGGTGCCAGCGCCCAGCCCGTCTTTGCCGTCGCCGGCCGCGGTCGGGCCGGTGTCGCCGTCGCCGTCGCCACAGCGTCGCGGGCTGTGGCTGGGGCTCGGCCTGGTCCTCGGCTGTGGGCTCGGCACGGCGCTGACCTGGGGCGCGCTGAGCGGAGCGCTGGGGCTTCCGGGCAGCCGGTCACAGCTTCGCGGGAGCGCGCGCAGCCCCGGCCCGTCGCCTGCGTCGCGGTCGCCCAACGCCGTGCGAGCGATGGCGAGCGACGGTCGGCGCGAGCTTCTGCCCCCACCCGACAGCGCGTCCGCCGATAGCCCGCCCGCCCCCGTGCCACCACCGACGGGCGATGAGCCGGAGGAGCCGTCTAGCGAGTCCCTGGAGGCCCGTCAAGCGCTGGTATCGACGGTGCAGCCGCAGGCCCTGCAGTACAAGCGGCAGGCCCAGCGCTTCGCCGACTTCGTCAAGGCGGAGACCAGCGGACAGTTCAAAAAGCCGGCGCCCTATCAGCGGCTGAGTGAGAGCACAAGTCAGCTCCAGCAGCAGATCTCGCAGTTTGACTTCTTGGCCTCGGTCATCGTCGTCAAGGGCAACGTCCACCGGATGATTGAGCTGGCCGATAGCTACTGCGATCTGCGCGCGAGTTATCAGCAGGCCGAGGCCGCGGCCCGGCGAGTGGACTTTCCCAGCGGGGCTCCGCCGCGCGAGGCCAAGGCGAGGGCAGGGCGATGAAGTCGGCGCTGAACATCTACGACGTCGAAGGCCTGGAGGCGGCCTTCCCGGTCTTTAGCGACTTCCGCTGCTTTGCCGAGCACGCGCGCGGGGGCGTGTTTTCAGTCCATGACCACAGCCGGGGTGACCGCGTTGCCCTGAAGCTGGTGCGCGACGTGGGCAGCGACGAGATCCGGCATCGCATCATGGAAGAGTTTCGCCTCCTCGCGGCGCTACCCAGTCCGCATCTAATTCGGGTATATCAGGCGAGCTTTACTGTGTCGCGCGTACCGACAACGAAGATTCGTACGACACAGGGGATTATTGAACATTTGTGGTTTACGATGGAATTGGGGCAGAGCGATGTACGCTCCAAGTTGGCAGATATGCGCCTTTCGGAGCGCATACGTATCATTCAGCAAATGTTAGAAGCTCTTTGCTATTTGCATGTGAAGAAGATCGCGCACCGCGATATCAAACCCGACAATCTTTTCTTGGTCGATGGTCAAGTCAAGGTGGGTGACTTTGATATCGCCCGCCGTCACGCGGTGGTGCCGCTTGAACGGCCCGAGGGACCGATCGGCACGCCGCAGTACCTGGCGCCTGAGCGCTGGCAGCCGGGCAGCGAAGATCGCGACTGGCGACCCAGTGACCAGTACGCCGCGGGCATCGTGATCTTTGAACTGTTGTCGCGCGGTCAGCTACCGCTCTCGTTTGGCCAGAGCATCAGCAACTGGGACTGGCCAGCGGTCGAGCGCATCCACCGCCAGGGGCAGCTTGCCCCCTTACAAATCCCCGAACGTATGCCGCAACCACATCCGGCCATGGAACAGCTCATCCGCCGTATGCTGAGCCTGGAACCCAAGCAGCGCTATTTGGATATGCGCGAGTGTTACTTGGCGTTTCGCTCGGCGCAGGCCCATGACCGGCTTGATCTCACCGACGTGAGCTAGGACCCCTTCATGCGAATTCCCCCTGCGCTGCCATGTCTTCACCGCTGGATCCTGGGCGCCCTCGTCCTGCCCCTTGGGGGGCTTGGGCTTGGCGCCTGCACCCTGACCCTGGATCTGCAAGCCAGCCAGACGCTGAACATGCGCTCGCCGGCGGCCAGCCAAGGAACCTCGGCGGTGATCAGTGAGCTTTTGGAGGTGGCGATCTTCCAGCTCAAGACCGTGCCGGAGGAGCAGCAGCGTCAGCTTCTGACCAAGCTGGAAGCCGAGTGGCCGCAGCATCGCAGCCAGATGGCGATTTATCGCGCGAAAGGCACGTTTCCCGAATCGCTGGCCCCGTTCCTGGCTTATCCCGCAACGACCCTGGAAATCAAACGTCCGGCGGAACTCTTCGTGATTAATCCCGGAGAACGCTATATGCGCGAAATCCCGCTGCGTGTAGCGACCAGTCATTTGCTGGTGATTACCTTGGGTTCGAAGGCGAGCTTACGCAGTATCCAACTCTTTGACGTGGGGGGCACCACGGGAACGCTCTCGCTCTGCTTTCATCAGTATGATGTTTACCGCTATGAGCGAGAAAAACCCTGGTATTGCCCGCAGCATCCCGCCAACTAATCCCTCAACCTGATCGTCCACCGCAGGAGTGTCTGGTCTATGCACAGTCGAGTCCTTTGGAAGAATGGCACGTTCCTGACCCCGCAGCACTTCCAGCAGTCGGATCGTCACCTGGAGGCGCTGCTGCGGCCGTATCGGCCGCTCTCCTGGGGCGTCATCGAGCTACAGCTTGATGCGACGGCCCTGGCCCAGAAGCGGCTGGGTATCCGACGCTGTCGCGCGATCTTTCAGGACGGCACGCCGATCAACATCGGCCGGGATGTGCGCACCCAGCGCGATGGCGACGATCCGCTACCAGCGGTGCAGGAGTTTTCCTTTGGCCCTGGCCAGGATCGCCTAGGGGTCTATGTCGTGTTGCCGGAAAAGCTGCTCGATGGGCGCTTTATCGAAGAACAGCTCGATCTTCAGGATAACTATAGCCCTGGTAACCAGCGGGCCGTCCTGGTTGGGCATAAGAATATTCGGTTTGCGTTTTCGGGGCAGTCCCTGGATGGACTCGTATCTATCAAAGTAGCTGAGCTAGAGCATAACGCGGCCGGCGAGGTCACGATGTATGCCGAGTTCATTCCTCCTTCGCTGACCCTCCAGGCCCACCCCTTTTTTGCTGGGCTGATCGAGCGCCTGCTGGTCCGCGTCGATGCCCGCCTGCGCGAGCGCGCCAAGTTCAAAGATCGTGCGGAGGAGCTCGGTACGATGCTGGTGCTCTCGCAGCACGCGCCGGTGCTGCGCCACTTCCTGCTGCCGGCGCAGCTGGCTTCGACGCACCCGAGCGCGCTCTTCGAGGAGCTGCTGCGCTTGGCCGGCGGACTGTCGCTGATGGCAGCCAACCTGCCCAGCCTGCCCGAGTACGACCACACCGATCCCGGGACCTGCTTCCGCGCGCTGGAGTTTGAGCTGAATGTCCTTTTGGGACAATCGACCCCGGCGCAGATCGATGCCTCGACGCTGCGCGTGCGCCCAGGCTTCGAAGACAACATCGTCTGGGATGGCAACGTGCCCAAGGGGCGACCGCTGGCCGGCGAGCGGCTGTATCTGGTCCTGAGCGGCGACTTCGACTATCAGCGCGTGGTGCAGGAAGTACCGAGCCGCGCCAAGCTGGCAGGGCCGCGCAGCCTGCAGGTGGCGATGGCCAACGGCTGGCCAGGACTGCGGCTGGTGGCCGAGCCGACCCCGGCGGGCTTGGTGGGACGGGGCCGCGGACCGAGCACGGTGTTCTTCCGTCTGCCCACCGATCAATATCCGCTGAACAAGAGCGGCCAGCAGGAACAGGACCGGGCGGCGGATCAGTGGGGCGAGATCTTCGGCGAAGGCAAGGTGTCGCTGTACGTGCCCGATGAGCTCCTGCGCAAGCCCCTGCCGCAGGTCGATCTGGTCTACATCCGCGAGCGGAGGCCGGCATGAGCGGCTCGGCAGCCCCTGAGCTAAGCCCGGCGGTGCGCGCCGTCCTGCAGGGCGAGTATCTGGACCTGCTGTTGGTCGCTGGCCGCCTGGCGCGACGCGAGATCAGCAGCACCGATGGCAACGCCGCGGCCACGCTGCGTGCCTGGATCCTGCGGCAGCTCAAAGAGTCGCGGCAGAAGCTGGATCTGCGCCACTTTGCCGGAGCACCGGCCGCCCTGGTGGAGGCTGAGATCGCGGTCGTCGCCTTCTTGGATACCGCGGCCGCAGGGGCCTTTGGTCTGCCAGTCTGGCGCCTCCTCCGCGAGGACATGCGCAACGACTACATCGATGCCGGTCGCGAGGCGCGGTCGGTCGTGGACCTGGGCAAGTATGTCTATGAGCGCCTGGAACGCCTGCGCCGCAATCCTGACTTGCTGGGGCGTGAGCCGGACGAGCTGCTGGAGATCTACGATCGCTGCTGGCGCCTTGGGTACCGGTTCTCATACGACGATCGGCCGAACGAATTCGAAGACATCAAGACCAAGATTGCCGAAGTCCTGCGACTGCGTGATCGGGAGCGTCATGCCTTGCCGACCTCGCTGTCGGGTCCGCTGGATGCCGATCCCCAGCTATCGCCGCACCTGCCGCCTCTGACCGGCGCAGCGTCTGGTCCGCCCCCGCTAAACCCCTGGATCTTGTCGGGGCTGTTCGCGGGCCTGTTGGTCCTGATGCTGTTCGGCTTCACGCTGGCCTTGCATAACGATCGCTCCCACACCGAGGCTGAGCTGCGGCGGTCGCGGGCGCGGGTTGAGGATCTGTTTCAGAACGTCGATCAGGTCTGCGTACCCCCCACGGCACCCAGTGCAGGTGCGATGCGTCGTCGGAGCCGCCGACACGGCCGACGCGTTCAGAGGCGGTCATGAGCGTGTTGCAAACACTCCTTCGGCTTCGCGCCTTGTGGGTCTCCCTGTTGGGAGTGCTGGGGTCCCTGCTCTTGTACTTCGCCGTCTGGCCGAACTGGATGTCGGCGGATCGCGAGCGACGTGGGGCGCTGCTGATTGCCGGGGGCCTCTTTCTGTGGGCGGTCATCGAGTGGGCGCTGCTGGGGATGCGCCACTATCGCGAGCAGCAGACGCGGCCGGGCTTGTTGCGGCGTCTGTTCCGCGGCGCCCTGCGGCACCTTGTTCGCGAGGCGGCTGGGGATGGCTGGCTGCGCGCCGATGCCGTGGTGACGCGGCCGTGGTTTGTGGTCCTCGGATCGACCGAGGCCGGAATCTCGCGCACGCTGGAGCGCGCCGGGTTTCGGCGCATCGTCAGCTGCGCCCTGCCAGGTGAGGCCCCGGTCTGCGTCTTTTGGCTGTCGATGGATGCGGGGCACGGCTCGGTGTGCATCGAGGTCTCTGGCTCGGCTCTCACCGACACCGAAGCCTGCGAGCAGCTCTTTCGCTTTCTACGTCGGCTCCGCACCGCTCCCGATGCCGTCGTGCTGCAGGTGGCGCTGCAAGAGATCTGGGGACCCAGCGATGAGCAAGCGCGTGCGGCTGCCGTGCAGCTTGGCCCAGCGCTGCACACGCTGTTCCGTCAGTACAACCGTGAGATCTCGGTGCACTTGGTCTGCAGTCAGATCGCGCGCCTAGATGGCCTGCCGCTGTATTTCCGCAGTGCTGAGCGTCGGCCCTGGGGCTTCCGCTTGGATCGCCCGCTGCACAGTGACTTTCAGGCCTCTCTCGTGCAAGAGCGCATGGATGCGATCCTCAAGTCGCTTTGGCAGAAGACCAACACGGCCCTGTCGGAAGGCAGCCTAGAGCCGAGCGTCGTCGAGGTGGTGCTGGATTTCCCGCGAGAGCTTTTGCGCATGAGTGGCCTGCTAAGCGCCTTCATCACCAAGCTCTGCGAGAGCTTCTCGGCCGATACGCGGGCGCGACTGCACGAGGTCTTCTTCGTCAACGCCGACCCCGGGTCGCCCTTTGAAGCGGCGCGGCATCGTCGCTTGCCGCTGGCTCGGCAGGCGACCGCCGCAGCAGCTGCCGACCCGCAGGGCGGCTATTTTCTGTCGGGCTTGTTCGTTCGCTTGGCCGGCCTCAGCCGACAAGAGGGACCGCGCCCGGCTTCGCGACAGATCGTGATGATGTCGGCGCTGGCGGCGCTCAGCGTGCTGCTCATGACGCTCTTGAGCAGCGTCTACAACCAGCGTCATCGTGCGCAAGAAGCCGTCCGCCGGCAGTCACACGCCCTGCTCAAGAGCATGGAGCAGCTGACCAAGATCCGGCCCCCCACGCCCGGCGAAAAGAGCCCCGAGCTACACAAGGCGATCGGGGATTTCTTGCAGCAGGACGGCGACGCGACGCGTATCGCCAAGCGACTGGGCGACATGAAAGAACGAGCCCTGGGCGGCAGCCCGGCGCAGGGACTGGTGGACGACGTGATTCGCCGTTCGCACGAGTACTTGCAGTGCCAAGCCGCGAATCATCTGGTGGGGCCGCTCTTGTCGTTCGAGAAAAAAGATCTGCTGGCGGCGTCGGCCTACCGTCCGATGTCGTCCTCGCAACCGCTTTACGATCGCTTGCTGCGCTTGAACGACTTCGTGGATCCGAAGAAGCGGGGCGGCAAGGCCATGGCGCTGAGCCCGCTGTCGACGACCGAGTGGTTTGATGCGCTGTATGCCATCGCCCTATTGCAGCGTCGTAGCTGCAAGCCCAGCAAGGAGGACAGCAAGTGGCTGAGTGAGTACCTGCGCAGCCTGTGGCCGCTCAGCAGCGAGAGCGATGATGGGCTCGCGCGACGCATGGAAGAGCGCTTGCTGCGACTTTTGACACCCTATCTCAGCGAAGTCGAGCTAGCGAGCAAGGGCGGGGCGGCTGCCCAGGCCGAGCCGAAGCTCTGTGCCCGCTTGGGAACCAACATTCAAGAGCAGCCGGTGGCGCAAGCGCGTCGGCTCCTGGAGCGCGGCGGTGTCGCGCTGGGTGCTCAATCAGGGATCGATGTCGCCGCGGCGCTGGAGCTTGAGCTGCGCATCAAGAGCAGCGCCAAGGAGAGCAAGGACGGCGGTCTGAAGCCCTTCAAAGGCACGGGCCTTTCGTACTTTCTGCCGCGCGGCGAGGACATTCCTGGGGAAGCTACGCGCGCGGGATGTCAGCGCATCCTGGGCAGCGCAACCGATCAGATTCGCTGGCTGCGCTGCATCCTGCCGAGTGAGTCGGCCGGGACCTGGGACAGCGGCGGGGTGAGCAGCAAGCGGCTGGGCGAACAGTATCGCCTGCGCTTAGAGCAGGTGTGGACAGCCTGGCTGCTGCGGCTGCGAACGCGTTCGCCAGCCACGCCCCCTACGCTGGAGAATGAGCTCAACGAGCTCGCCTCAGCCGCGTCGGCGGTGATGACGGATCTGCCGAGTCTGTTTCGCAGCATCGGCATGGGCGAGCCGGGCAAGCCCGAGGCCCTGGAAGCGTGTCGCGAGAGCCTGCGTGGCTTTGCGCCGTTTCGCTGGGCCGTCGATCTCGATGACGAGCTGGGGAGCCCAAAGCCGGCCCAGCTGACGAATGCGTGGAAGGAATATCAGACGGCGTTCGGATCGCTGCGTGAGCTGCTGCTGGCGCTAGGTCGCCCTCAGAAGACCCCCGAAGAGGGGCTCACGCAGGTCCTGGCGGCGCTCACCAGCCTCACACAGGTTGAGCAGAAGCGCATCGACTGGCTGGCGGCTCTTCGAACGGCACTGGCCCAGGCTGCCGCGCCGGGCAGCAGCCTGGGCGATGGGCTGGAAAAGAAAGCTCCGCTCGTCGAGGGTCTGCGCGATCTGGAAGAAAAAATCCTGGTGGCGCTGCAGAAGAAGGGACGCCGCTTGGTGGCCTGTCAGTGGGACTCGATGCGGCGACGTTGGGGCGACGCGGTGGCGAGCTCGGGTGCGCAGCCTGGCGCCCCCGGTCACGAGGAGCAGCGCGGCAGGGTGCGTCCCCTCTTGGCGGAGTTCCGCGATCAGACGCTGTCCCGACTGTTCGCTTGGCCGGCCTGCGAGCCGCGGCCGACGCGCTTGGTGGAGTCCAGCTCGGCGGACGGTGGGCGACTGGTTGGCGAGGCCTTCTGTCGTCGCATCAAGGAGATCATCGATCAGACCGCTGCCCCGGGTGCTCCCCCGCCCCCTCCAGGCGGTGACAAGCCGGCTGCCGCTCCGTCGGTTGTGCCTACCCCCGACAGCAAGTGCATGCGTCAGCCCCCCGTTCTGCGCACCTATCTGGACGTGCCAGAGCTACAGGCTCGCTACGTCTGCAATGTGTCGCAGCGGCAGTGTGAGCGGGTCTCCGCCACCACCGCCCATCGGGTGCAGCTACAGGTCGAGTGGGTGGGGGCCGGGCTCTCCGATCCCGTGCAACTGGGTTCTCTGCGCGATGTGCTGGCTCGGCCGGCCGTGACACGGAACAGCGGCGGGCGGCCAAGTCATCTGGAGCCCGATCCCTGGAAGCAGCAGGAGCCGCGCTACGCCGTCGACGTCGAAGCCGCGAGCTTGTGTCAGGGCCGACGCTTCCGTCTTTACTTCGACGAGTCCGTCGCGGGGCGCGGTCCCGCCAAGCCGACCTGGGTCGATCCCAACTACCTGGATGCAGCAGCCCAACTGATCCAGGACACCTGCCGCTAACCGGCCGGCGGATGAGCGACCTGGCCGCCCGGCTTCGACGGCCGACCGATCCTTGCTAACCCTTCTCAGTGAGCCTTGAGGACAGACGTAATGCGACTGCAGATCAGCGGCGTTCCGCGCAATCCCACGCATGTGTTTCAGCTCGATCCCGACCGCAGTGGTGCGCTCTTGGGGCGGATGGAGGGAGACAAGAACACCGGCTTGGAGATCCCCATCCCGCACATCGAGCACGCCTCTCCCGGCGAGCCCTCGACGCTCTGCTGGTCGCGCAAGCACCTGCGCTTCGATTTCGCCGATGGGATTTGGAGCGTCACCTTGCTGGGCAAGACGCCTACCCTGCTCAACGAGCAAGAGCTGGCTTACGAGGTCCGCACGCGCATCCCACCCGATCGAGAGCAGCGACTGACCTGCGGGGAGCTGAGCCTGACCGTGGTGGCGCGGGCCGAGCCCGATGATCGCTTCGCAACCCGCGCCATCGGGGCGCGACGTCCGCCGGTCCCGGCCAACCCGTTTGCCACCGTCTCGATCGGTCGGACACCGCAGCCAGCCCTGCAGAACGCTGCTCCGATGGAGCGGCTCAACGTCGATCAGCTCACCGCGCAGACGCCGGCCATGATCGAGCAGATTCGCGGCGAACAGGATCGGCTCAGCGTCCTATATACCGAGCTGCAGCAGCGTCGCTCGCAGGCTGAGCAGGCACGAGACGAGACCCGCGTGGCGATGGCTGGCGTCAAGCAGGCACAAGGCGTCATCCAGCTGCAAGCCGCAGCCGAGCGGGTGCGGGGGGCCGCGCAGCGCTGCCGACAGGCTTCGTCTCAGGCCGAGCGCTCTTTGGATAATGTTCGCCGCGCCAATGAGCGAGCCCACGACATCGAGCGCTCGCTGGACACCCTGGCCAATGACACCGCCGGGGCGGTGTCGCGCCTGCCGCCGAATGACCCAGCCGGCCGCATTCTCAAGTCCCAGGTCGATCACAGCCGCGAAGACTGCCGCCGGCGGATCAGCGAGATCGAGGAGCTTACGCAGCGGGCGCGCAAAGAGCGCGAACAGGCCGAGGCCGCGGCGCGGGCCGCGCAGGAAGCCGAAGAAGAAGCCCTGACCCTGACCAGTCGGCGCGAGAACGAGTTCCGTCGCAAAGACCAGGTCATGGTCCACGGGCGCCGCTACGCCATCATTTTTGGCGTGCTGGTGTGTGCCGCGCTGATCGGTTGGATCGTGGGGCAGATCCTGCAGGGACGCCCCGAGCCGCAAGACCCGCTAACCCTTCGCTTGATCGAGGGACAAAAGTCCGCGCAGATCATTGAGGTTGTTGATCACGCGCTGGACGTAGCCGCGCACGCTGGGCTCGATCGTGGCGTCGACCAGCTGCTGGTAGACGAAGGTTAGGCGCTCCAGCGAGTCCAGCAGCTTCCCCTGGCAGCGCGACCAATCGACCACCCCCTCGCGCGGTAGGCTGCTCTCCTGTCCGCGCAGCTTACCAACCAGAAGCGCGTGCGCTTCTTGCAGCTGCTTGTAGTCGCGCTGCAGCGCCTCATAGCTCTCTTGCCAGCGCTGCACTTCCTCACCGACCGAGCCCCAGCCCGTCTGGCTCAAGCGCTCGCGCAGGATCAGCGTGGGGCCCTCGGGCGGGGCAAGCTGCAGCCGCGCGCCCACTGGCACCGGCACCTCGGTGTGCGGGGGCAGCAGTCGTCCATCAAGCGTCGTGCCGTTGACGCTGCCGAGATCGACCACGCTGACACCCTGCCCCGAGATGCGTAGGGACAAGTGCCGCCGCGACACCAGCAAGCTGTGACTGGCATCGACATCTTCAAAGCTGATGTCCACAGGCGGTAGCTGACCCGACGGATCGTTGCGGCCAAGGATCAGCTCAGCTTGCCCTGGCTCAATGGCGCGCACGCGACCCGCCAACATACCGCTTTCGATATAAAGTTCGACGAGGGGAGGAGACATGGGAAATCCGCGTGATCTTTTCAACTCGACACATCAGCGCGCCGATGCCTACTCAGATGTATACGCTTTACACCTGACAGTTTCGCCACCTCGCCAGCCATAACGCAACTTGATTCGTACTTATGGCTGAGTTCGGTAATGCGCGCAGGTCCATCCAACCGAACCCATGTTTAAGGCTTAGGACCGCCGCCATCCGGCCTACTCGCCGGCGGACTATCTACCGGCTGACCGCGATCGCGCGCGTGATAACAGTTGATCAGGGCCCGCCGGATCACCTGTCCCGCTGGCCAGCCCGCGGTCCCTGCCGAATCCGCCAGCGGGGGCGACCATAGCTGAAGGACACTCGCTGCTGCGAGCAGAGTGAGCGGCAGGTAGCGACGGAAAAAGCGTACAGGACGGCGACTGGCCGGGCGCGATCGTTGGCTCATATGGACCACCTGTTCGGTGTCGTACAGCGGGCCTGCCAGCCGGTCAAGCCATGTCCATAGGGGGGGGCGTCGCGTGGGCCAGGGCGATTAGCGAGCTCGACAAATTAATAATTAGAAAAGTGCTTGCAGCCGGCGATTTTTATAGCAGTATCATTTTTGCGGAGGTGCCCTAGATGGCATTCGTCTGCCCCCACAGCTGAGCTTGTTAGCTTTGCTGTGTTCCCTCAGAGCGGCCGACAGGTAAACCCGAGAGCATTCCAAGATAGGGGCGCAGAAATATGTTTGCTGCGAAACATTTTGATCCCATCATCGGCATCGATATCCACCTGATTATCACTCCAGCCGGAGTGACGGTCCCCATTCCGCATCCTTATCTTGGATTTGTGCTCGATCCCATGGATTGGGTGCCGATCATCGGCGCCAGCGTCAAGGTGCATGGTCTGCCGCGGGGCCAGGCCGGGACGGCAGGCAAGGCCATCCCCCCGCACATTCCCATCGGCGGCGTCTTCGCCAAGCCGCCGACCAACGAGTCCGAGATCTTCATGGGCTCGTCGACGGTTCTGGTCGATGGTGAGCCTTTCTCGCGGCTGGGGCTGCCCGTCCTGTCCTGTCAGGACATTGGCCTCAAGGCGCCGCCGCGGCCGAAGAAGCAGAGCAAGACGGTCTCTCTGCTCTTGCCGACCTCGGTGGTGCTGTCGATCCCGGGCCCACAACCGGTGGTGGTGGGGGGGCCCCCGACGATCTCGCTCATGGCCTTGGGTATGCGCCTGGGCATGGCCGCGCTGGGGCGAATTTTTAAATCCAAGCTGTTTCGTCGCCTGATGGATCGCTTTCAGAAGTTCCGCCAGAAGCTGTTTAAGAACATGAAGGGCGGCTTCCTCAAGTGCGTGATCCTGCGGGCCGAGCCCGTGGACATCACCACCGGCGAGGTTGTCGTCGAACAAGAAGACTTCTCGCTTCCCTGGCCGATTCCGTTTTCTTGGACGCGTCGCTATCGCTCAGGCAGCCAGCACGCAGGTGCAGTCGGCTACGGCTGGGAGACCTTGGCCGATTCACGCCTGCTGCTCGACGAGGATGGCTCCCTGGCCTTCTACGATGGTGAGCCCGGCGCGACGCACTTTCCTGGTCTGCCGGCGGCTGGCGATTCTGAGCCCGTGCGCGAGCTTTTGGACGGCGCTGTCCTGGCCCCCGGCACCGACTCCTCTGAGCTCTGCGTGCGTCGCAAAGATGGCCTCGCCTTCTACTTTGCTCGGCCGAGCGCGAGCAGCCCTTGCTCGCTGCTGCGCCGCATCGTCGATCGTCGCGGTCATCGCGTGGACTTTGCGCGCGACGAGCACGGACTGTGCGCCATCACCTGCAGCGAGGGTCCGCGCATCCGCGTGCGCAGCGAGCGCGGCCTGATCCAAGAGATGTGGCTGGAGTCCGATGGGGCCGAGCAGCCCGAGCGCCTCCTGGTTCGCTATCAGCACGATCGCCAGGGCGACTTGATGGCCGCCATCGACGCCCTGGGTGCCCCCTATCGCTTTGTCTATGAAGACCATCGCCTGCTGCAGCACACGGACCGTCGCGGCCTGTCCTTCTATTACGAGTTCGATCACAGCGATCCGCAGGGACGTGTCACTCACGCCTGGGGCGACGGCGGGCTTTACGACTATCGCTTTGTCTATGCGGCGGCTCAGTCTGGCGATCCGTTTGCGCCGCACAAGGAAGTGCAGATCGCCGATTCGCTGGGACAGATCTCGGTCGTCCGCTTCGACGAAAATCACCTGCCGGTCGAAGAGACCGATCCGCTGGGCGGTGTCACCTGCTTTGAGTACGACGACTGCGGGCGAACCACGGCGGTTATCGATCCGGCTGGGCTGCGTACTGAGTATCAGTTCGACCCGCACGGCAACCTGCTAGCGCTCGTGCGGCCCGATGGCAGTGCCCTGTCGATGGCCTACGATGCCAACGACCAGCTGATCTCGCTGACCGACGCGAGCGGTGCCTGCTGGACGCAGCACTGGGATGCGCGCGGCTTGCTGACCAAGCAGGTCAGCCCCGGCGGCGGCGAACAGCACTTCGAGTACAGCGAGCGCGGCTATCTCACCGCCTATCGAGACGAGCTAGGGGCGCTGACCCAGGTTCGCACCGACCCCCTGGGCCAACCGCAGGCGCTGATCGATCCGCTCGGCCACCTGACTGAGCTACGGCGGGATGTCTTCGGCAACGTCCTGGCCGAGCGAGATCCGCTAGGTCGCGAGACGCGCTACGAATACGACGCCAAGTCGCGCCTGCAGCGTGTGGTGCGCCCCTCGGGGGCCAGCCTGGTATGCGGCTACGATGCCGAAGACAACCTGACGACCTATGTCGATGAAGAAGGTCACCGCACCGAGCTCACCTATCACGGCTTGGGTGAAGTCGCCCGTCGCAAGCAGCCTGACGGGCACGAGGTCCGCTACGAATACGACACCGAAGAACGCCTGATTGCCGTCACCAATCAGCGTGGCGAGACCTATCGCTTGGTGCGCGATTCCCTCGGCCGCATCGTCGAGGAAATCGACTACTGGGGGCAGTCGCGACGCTACCGCTACAACGCCTCGGGCCATCTTGTGCGCAGCGAAGACGCGCTGTCCCGAGTCATCGAATACACCCCCGATCCCCTGGGGCGCTTGGTCAAGAAGCAGCTTCCCGATGGCACGGTCGAAGAGTTTAGCTACGACGCGGCCGGCAACTTGGTCGGCACCAAGAACCCGACCTGCGAAGTGCGTCGCATCTATGACGCCGACGGCAACCTGCTGCAGGAACAGCAGAACGACTTTGTCGTCCGCAACCAGTACGATGCCGCCGGACAGCGCATTCGTCGTCAGACCTCGCACGGCAACGTCGTCGAATACGCCTACGATCCGCTGGGACGGGTGTCGCAGATCCGCGTCAACCAAGGTGAGCCCATCGCCATCCAGCGCGACGCGGCCGGCCAAGCCGTCGAGGAGCGCCTGTCTTCGACCCTGCTGCGACGCTATCGCTACGACGCCGATGGACAGATCACCAAGCAAGAGGTCTTGCGCGAAGGCAGCCCTCTATTCAGCCGCGAGTACGAGTACGACCGCTGCGGCAACCTGACGCGCCGCCGCGACTCGCGCTCGGGGGTGGAGCAGTTCCTGTATGACCCGATGGGCCGCGTGCGCGAGCACATCGATCCGCTGGGCAAGGTGCAGAAGTACCTGCACGATCCCGCCGGCGATCTGCAGCACGCCGTCCCCGCCGCCGCCGATCCTGAGGCCGCCTCTCCGCCCCCCCGCTGGTCCCGTACCGCCGAATACGACGGCCTGACCTACCGCTACGACGCCGCCGGCAACCTCATCCAGCGCACCGATCGCGACGGCACCGTCCTCCACCTGTTCTGGGACGCCAACAACCGCCTCATCAAGAGCCGCCGCGCCGACGGCCCCGAAACCACCTACGGCTACGACGCCCAAGGCCGCCGCATCTACAAAGAAACCACCACCGCCCGCACCAGCTTCACCTGGGACGGAGACGCGGTGTTGGCTGTTCATAAAGCAGAATGCGTCAATCAGGAAATAGTCCACTACCCAGACACGCATTTTCCGCTAATCATGATTGATTCTGACCAAGGTCAGCGGAAAACATATTTTTATGAGACGGAACTCAATGGCCGACCCAATTCTCTGATGGTTGCCGCTGATGACTTATCGAGAAAAGCAGATGAGCCAGCTTTTGGTATGGAACCCGATCAATTAATTCGGCTTCAAGGACAGATCTTCGATGTGGAGACAGGGCTCTCGTACAACAGGACCAGATACTTTGATGACAAGATTGGCCAGTTCGTTAGTCAGGACATTATTGGAATATATGGCTCCGACAATGTGTACGAATACGCACCCAATAATATCAATTGGGTCGATCCGCTGGGGTTGAAATGTACGCGGTTGGTCAATGAGGGTGGAAAGACTATTCTTGAAATAGTGAACCCTTTCAAATCTGGCACTCGTGAATATAATCAGCTCCGGCGGTTTGTAAAAAAATGGGAAGAAGAGATCGCCAAGCGAGGTGGGTCGATGACCCGGCGCTCGCTGACCAATGCAGAAGAACTGGCATCGGCTGCTTGGAAGAAGCGCACGCGGAAGAATAGCCCGGGGCGATTCAAGGACAAAGTAGTTGGGCACGTACCAGATGCGAGCATGGGTGGCCCGCATGCCAACGGGACGGTGATGGCGCTTGACAAAAGTGTAAATTCCTACTTGGGTGGTATCACTGGTGGCATACCGACGGGCACAACGTACCAAGGCGTTCGGCTTATACGATAGCCGAAAAGGTCAACATGATATCTTCCGACAAAGAAACGATAGAGTTACTTCAGTTAGTAAAAGATAGTTTTCCCCAAAAGGCAGAGCTTGGTATTAGCACCCTAATGCAAGCAGGTTTATCGAAGGTACAGGCGCAACGGGCCTTCCGGCAGATTGTAGAGCCCGCAGATGTTATTCCGGAGACTATTCCGACATTGGATGACGACTGCAAGAGAACGATATCACCGTCGCTGGTTGCGAGGTTCTGTTTTGCGGGTTCATGGCAACAAGGACCACGAAAATGGCTCAATCTTTCTGAAATGGCTAAGGCTGCACATAGTAAGAAGATTGTCAGTACTGTTCAGGCTCAACGAAAGCATTGGGATGGGTCAGCGCCCAATATGTATCCAGATCGGCAATTGACAGTGTTTTCTGTAGTGCCGGGGGAAGAGGAGAATATAACCTACCTTCTGTGGATTGATGGTGTGTCGGAGCCGCAGATCTGGGACTATGTAGGTCAAAGCGAGAATCGATACTCATCGCTGAACGAGTATCTGAAGCACATTGTGGCGGACTAAATAGATGTCAACAAACAATCCTGTCGTCGCTCTGCGGACACTGCTAGGTAGTGCCTGGAACACCTTCGCCACCGAGCGTGATCCCCGGCTCCTCCTCTGGCTGGCCACTCCCGATGAGTCGCGGATGGTGGAGGCGATGGTGGTGGCGGAGGGGGATGCGCGGGTGGCGGAGGTGCCGGACTTGTTTGTGCAGGTGCGGGCTCCGTTTGTCGACGCGGTGCAGTACGGCGCCGCGGTGCGCAGTGAGCTTCTGCAGCAGTACGAGAGCTCGTGGGAGGCGCTGCCCGAGAGTGAGCGGCCGCCGCGTTTTGTGGCGCAGCCGGGGGAGCTGCAGGCGACGGCTGCGGCTTTTGTGGCGCATCACGAAAAGGTCTTTGAGCACTTGGTGTTGGTGCTGCGGCCGACCGAGGTCGAGGACGATGCGGCCTATGCGAGCTGGCTGGCAGGGGCGGCTGTGGCGGCGGCGCCGACTTCGCGGCTGCGCTTCCTGGCCATTGTGGCTCGTGATG
Source organism: Pseudomonadota bacterium (assembly GCA_035345735.1). GTDB lineage: Bacteria > Myxococcota_A > Polyangia > Palsa-1104 > JAEUJZ01 > JAEUJZ01. The sequence continues at coordinate 29,473 of DAORCZ010000007.1, forward strand.
CCGATGGGGAAGCGCTGGCCGCGGCGGTCTGTGAGCAGGCAGGCGGGCGGGCTCGCGTCGAGAAGCTGGACCTGAATATGCCCGCTCTGTACGAAGCGATGTCACGTCAGGCGGGGGATCTGGGTTCGCCGGGCGGGCGCTTCCGTCATTTGTTCGTGCAGCTGACCAATGCCGTCGGCGCGGGCGACTTGTCGCAGGCCCAGCGCCTGGCACAGTCGGCTCTGGCGATTACCCAAGCGCAGAGCTGGCCATCGCTGGCCGTCGCGGTTCACTTTGCGCTCGGCGGCGGGTTCCTATCGGCGGCTCGTCCGCAAGACGCGCTGTCGGCATACCAGGCCGCGCTCGCCGCCGCCAAGAGCGCCACCGCCGCCGGGGCTGCCGAAGGCGCCGGCCTTGAGCTCCGCTCGCTATTCGCCATCGGCTCGACGCAGGTGCGCAGCGCCGACTACCTCGCCGCCGCCCGCACCTACGAGCAAGCCGCCCCGCTCGCCACCGCCCAGGCCGACCCCCTCATGCAGCTTGAGAGCCTACGCATGGCCGCCTTCTGCCACGAAGCCGCCGGCTCCCCCGAGCGCGCCTGGCAACACGCCCAGAACGCCCTCACCGTCGCTCAGGCCATGCCCCCCGACGCCCGCGCCACCTCCACCCTCCCATACCTGGGCGAAGCCATCACGCGCCTGGGCC
>DAORCZ010000008.1:0-20987 GCA_035345735.1 Pseudomonadota bacterium
CTCAGTGAAAGAGCTGCTTTAAGACGATGCTGGCGGTCGAAAAATAAATGACCAGGCCGCTGACATCGACGAGGGTGGCGACAAACGGGGCAGAAGCCGTTGCGGGATCGAGGCCAAGGCGACGCAGCAGGAAGGGCAGCATCGAGCCGCAGATCGTGCCGAAGGTGACGACGCCAACCAGGCTCAGCGAGACAGCGATGGCGACGCCGGCATAGTGCGGGCCATAGACAGCGAGCCGGGTCGGCCACAGCACGATGCGCAGAAAGCCAATGAGGCCAAGGATCGAGCCGAGCACGATGCCGGACAGCGCCTCGCGACGCAGCACGCGCACCCAGTCGCTGCCTTCTAGCTCGCGCACGGCCAGCGAGCGGATGATGAGCGAGGTCGCCTGCGAGCCGGAGTTGCCCCCCGAGCTGATGATGAGCGGCACGAACAGCGCCAGCACGACGACCTTTTCGATCTCGTGCTGGAAGTAGCCCATGGCGGTGGCGGTCAGCATCTCGCCGACGAACAGCACGGCCAGCCAGCCGGCGCGCTTGCGGATCATGTCCAGAAACGGACTGTCCATATAGGGCGCTTCCAGCGCCTGCATACCGCCGAGCTTCTGGATGTCTTCGGTGGCCTCTTCTTCCGCGACGTCGAGGACGTCATCGACGGTGATGATGCCAAGCAGGATGCCCTGCGAGTCGGTCACCGGCAGGGCGACGCGGTCGTACTTTTCAAACGCCGCGACCACGTCTTCGCTGACCGTGGTCGCCGGGATGCTGACGACCGGACGGTCGTTGATGTCGCGCACCTTGGTCTCGGGCGCGGCGAGGACCAAGGTGGCCAGCCGCAGGTCGCTGACCAGCCGGCCTTTTTCGTCGGTGATGTAGATGACGTTGAGCGTCTCGCGGTGCTTGCCGTGCTTGCGGATATAGGCCAGCGCTTCCTGCGCCGTCATATCGGGTCGCACCGACATGTACTCCGGCGTCATGAAGCGACCAGCGGTGGCCTCGGGATAGCCCAGGAGCTGGCGGGCGATCTTCAGCTCCGACGGCGACAGGCTCTCTAGGGCGCGGCGCGTGACCTCGGGCGGCAGCTCTTCGAGCAGGCGCGTGCGATCGTCGGGCGCCATGTCGTTGAGGACCTTGACCAGCGCCTCATCGGCCAGGCTCTGCACCAGCCGGGTCTGCAGCTCTAGCGGCAGGTACTCGAACAGCTCGGCGGCGCGCTCTTTGCGCAGGATGCGGAACACCACGGCGCTGTCTTGCACCGGAAAGTCCTCGACGATCTCGGCGAGATCGGGGGCTTCCAGATCGTCGAACGCGGCTCGCAGCTTCTTCCAGTCTTTATCCCGGATGAGCTTTTCGTAGTCTGGCCTGAGCAGCGTCCCTAGCATGTGACTTGATGTGGAGTTGACGACGGAAAGGGGGGCAGTCTACGCGCACGGCGGGCGGGCGGGCAAGGCTGTTACTTGCCCTTCTTCTTCTTTTTGCCGCCCTTGCCACTTTCCTCCGCGGGCGGCGGTGGCGGCGGCGGGCTGTCGGCGGCGCCTTCACCGGCCGGCTTGAGGATGACGAACTCGACGCGGCGGTTCTTTTCCCAGCAGCTCTCGTTCGACTCGGTGCACAGCGGCTTGGTCTCGCCGTAACCCTTGGCGATCAGGCGCTTCTCTTCCACGCCCTTCTTGACGACGTAGTCCTTGACCGACTGCACGCGAGCCTGGGTCAGGCGGAGGTTGGCATCGTCGTTGCCGCGCTCATCGGCGTGGCCCTGGATCTCGACGAGCTCGAGCTGCGGGTTGCCGACCAGCGTCGCCGACACGGCATCCAGAATCGGGAACGAGATCGGCTTGATCGTCGCCTTGCCGGTGTCGAAGTAGACCTTGTCGAGGATCAGGATCTTGCCCTTGGTGAGCATGACGCGACCCTTCTCGGCGTCGGGGCAGCCGTCTTCGTCTTCGACGCCGTTATAGGTCTCGGGCTCCATCGGGCACTTGTCGAACTTGTCCGGAATGCGGTCCTTGTCGTTGTCGAGATCGGGGCAGCCGTCCTGATCTTCGAAGCCGTCCTTGTCCTCGGGCTGATCCGGGCACTTGTCGAGCTCGTCGGGGATGCCGTCCTTGTCGCGGTCACCACCGTCGGGGCAGCCGTCGTCGTCGTCGCGGCCGTTCTTGGTCTCGGGCTCGTTGGGGCACTTGTCGAGGTTGTCGGGGATGCCGTCGCCGTCGTTGTCGAGCTCGGGGCAGCCGTCGTCGTCCTCCCACTGATCGATGTCTTCCGGATCGTCGGGGCACTTGTCGCGGCTGTCGGGGATGCCGTCGCCGTCGCGATCTTCATCGGTCGGGCAGCCCTGGGCCTCCCAAGTCCCCTTGACCATCGGACACTTGTCCTTGGTGTCGGGCACGCCGTCGTTGTCGTTGTCGAGATCGGGACAGCCGTCCTGATCTTCGAAGTCGTCCTTGTCTTCCGGCTGATCCGGGCACTGATCGACGCTGTCGGGGATGCCGTCGCCGTCGCGATCGCCGATGCGCGGCTCGTAGATGAAGCCCAGGAAGGCGCGCACCCGCGGGCTGCCGGTGTGCTCGCCGCCGTTGCCGATGACGCCAGCGCCGGCGCCGAACAACAGGTACGAGTTGGTCGCCAGATAGACCTTGCCAGCGCCGAGGACTTCCATGGGGAAGGCGCGGGCGGCGCCGGTCAGGTCGGCGTAGCCGAAGACCTCGGCGAGCAGGTCGAAGCGGTCCTTGACGATGGCGAACGACAGGGCCAGCGAGTAGTTCAGCTGGGTGCCGAGCGTGCGCGAAAGTCCGGTGCCGCAGGGGATGGTGGACGGCGACATCAGCGAGTCTTCCGGGAAGCAGATGTCGCTGCCGCGCAGCGGGATGGTCTTGCCGACGTCGGTGAAGGTCTCGCTGCCGAAGCGCACGAGGGCCCCGACGTTGATCGCCGTGCGGAAGCGGCGGCCGGCATCCCAGTCGCGCTCGACGATCAGCTGCGGGCGCAGCGTGACGTTGTTTTCACCGATAAACGTCTGGTAGCCGGGGTTGTTGGCCCAGCGCGACAGCGGCAGGTACACCGACAGCAGGGCGCCGACGCCGAAGCGCTTGCTCCAGCTGGCCAGAGGGTCGATGAACTTGCCCTTAATGTGGATCGGCAGGTCGCCGATCATGACCTGCGAATAGCGCAGCTGATCGACGGTGCCCATGTTGTCGTAGCCGGTGCACTCATCGGTGTTGCCGGTGCAGCGCTGGCGCTTGCCGATGACGATGCCGACCGGAATGCCGATGCCGACTTCGAGGTACTTAAACAGACCGATCGCGAACTGAAGCTGCGGCGTGATCAGGTGATCGACGGAAAATGTCCGGCGATTGGCGACGAAGAAGCCGGTCGCGGGATACGGCTCGCTGGCGTTGAGCTGCATGTAAAGCGGCTGAAACGCCCAGGTGCCGATCAGGCCCAGCGAAAACTCTAGGTGGCCCAGATTGCGCGCGCTGTTGACGGTGACGTAGCCGCGCGAGTCGATGGCTGGGCGGAAGAGCTGCAGATCCCAGGTCGGAGTGTTGAAGTTGTTGCGGTCGATCTGGGCCTGCGCCTGCTTAGGCAGGCCAACACAGAGCGTCGCGGCAAACAGACAAGCGGCGGTAAGCAAATGGCTGAGACGACGGCGTGACAAGCGGCTCCCTCCGACCTAGCGATTGCGCCACCCACCGAACCGCGCTTGAGGCCCCGAGTGGTGGGGCTTTTCAGACGGCACGGCAGAAAGTTGGCCTGGTTATTATTTCACAAGTTCTGTATCCCATATAACTTGTTTTACTCTGACATAAAGCCCGCTTACGTCGGTCCTAGTCCCCTAAGCAGGAGTCTGCGATGCCTTGCCTACAGCGTCCCCCTATCGGTCCTGCCGAGCGTCCGCGTCGGTCGCTCCGCCCGTCCCTGCGGTACGTCGCCCTCGGCACCTGGCTGGCTACGGCGGGGTTGCTACCGACGGCGGCCTGGGCCGAAGACGTCAACTGCAACGGCATCCCGCGTGCCCAGGAACAGGACCCAGCTGCCGCCGGCAAGGACTGCGTGCACTTCCAGATGCAGGGAAGCTGCACCCGCACCACGACCTCGCCAACCCGCAAGTGCGACGACTACATCGCACCCGGTCCGGGCCAGGCGGCGACCTGTTCGGACATGCTGGCCCGCGATGGCGATGGCGATGGCTTTGGCGATGGCTGCGATAACTGTCCGGCGATCAGCAACAGCGATCAGTCAGACGGCGACGGCGACGGGGTCGGGGATAGCTGCGACAACTGTCCGCTGACCAAAAACAGCGACCAAGCGGATCGCGATCGCGACGGGGTGGGCGATGCCTGTGATGCCTGCCCGACCTCGACCAGCCTTAGCGGGGACCAGGATGGCGACGGCGCCCCCGACGTCAAAGACACCTGCCTGTGCCTGCCCAACGCCGATCAAAAAGATCAGGATGGCGATGGGGTGGGTGATGCCTGCGACAACTGCCCCGGCGTCGCCAACTCTAGCCAGAAGGACAGCGATCGCGACGGCATCGGCGATGCCTGCGACAACTGCCCGAGCGTCGCCAATCGTGACCAAGCAGTGACCGGCATGCGCGGCCGGGATGGCCTGCCGATCGGCGCCGCCTGCGTGCCGATGAGCGTCGGGGGCTGCAGCACCTCCGGCGAGAGTCAGCCGCGCTCGACGGCGGCCTCCGGTGGGCTGCTGGTGGCGCTGGTCGGGCTGTTTTATTCGCTGCGACGGGGCAGCGGTCGGCGCGCGGTCTGAAACAGCACACCCTCTGCCGCGCAGAGCAGACCGGCCAAGAAGAACATCATCTGCGGCAGGGTCCGCGCCTGGCAGCCGGCTAGGCCCAGGAGCAGCAGACCCAGGCCGCGCTGCCGCTCGCTGCCGGGGCGCATGCCGCCGGTGAAGAACAGGCCCGAGACGGCATAGACCCAGGCGGTCAGGCACAAGAGGTACAGCGTCTGGGCCTCAAAGCGCATCGGCAGCCGCAGATCGAAAGCCATGTAGATCAGGCGCAGCGCCGTCGAAGACCACAGAAAAATAATCACCCCCATGAGCACCGCTGCGGCCAGGCCAAAGCCCAGCGCCAACAGCGCCGGCCGCGGCCGGGCCGGTCGCCACTCTGACAGGCACAGCGAGCCCATGGCCAGCGTTGCCATCGCAAGCAGCGGTCCATAAAGCAGCGTCAGCAGGCCATAGCGCTGCAGCGCACCGGACGAGGTCATGACGCCCCACTGGATCTCCAGCTGAAACAGCGCCGGCAGCATCACCAGCACGATGCCTAGCTTCTGAATCCCCGGGGGACCTCGTCGCTGCAAGACGCCAAGTGTGATCAAGAGGGCGACGCAGACGGCAGATAGCTGCAGCAGCCACTGGGCGCGCTTAAGCACCCCGGCGGCCGACATGAAGTCCGGCCACAGCGTGAGCAGCGTCGATAGGACCACCATCAGGCCGCCCATCATGACGATGCTCATCCGCCCCAGCGGCTGTCCCGCCGAGCCGCCCTGGCGCATCGCCGACAGCAGCAGGGCCGCGACGACGAAGATGCCCAGCACGGCGGCGAGGTTTTGACTGTAGCGACTGAGCGCCGAGATGACGATGGCCAGCGTGCTCCCCGGCGCGGCGCCGATCGGTGCGGTCGACAGCGGCGCCAGCACGCGATTGCACAGGAACTCGAAGACCGCCACGCCCCCCAAGGTCAGCGGCAGGAAGCCCGGGCCGAGCCAGGCGGTCGTTGGCCCGCTCGCGGGGGCTGGGGTTTCCGTTGCCTCGCCGGATTCAGCCGACATCGGCGCTCCAGCCGCGGCCACTCACCTGCGTCCGCAGCGGCTGTCCTGGGTCTGCCTGTTTCGTCATGTGCACAGCAGCCCATCCTAGAGCCAGAGCTCGGGCCAAGGAAAGGAAGGAAAGCCGGAGGGCCTCGGCTCTCACGGCGGCCGGGCTTGGCCCCCGGGATCCTCTGAGGGCGGCAGCGGCCCCCTCTGCTGAGGTCGGCATCACCGATGCAAGCCGTCTATGCAAGCCCAGCGATCCCCACTAGCATGAGCATGTGGTTTCACGCACTTGGCCGGCTAGGCTGCTCCTCTTCGCCGTCCTGCTCGGGGGCGGCTGCGATGTCGACGTCTGCCAGGATCTCAGCGAGCGGCGACTTAGCGAGGCCCTGATTGCGCTGCGCCAGGCCGGCGTGCATGCCGAAAAGCGTCTGCAGCAGCGAGGGGGCGGGGGGCGCGGCAGTACCTTTGCTCTCACCGTCCCGCGGGCCGAAGAGACGCGAGCCCTGGCGCTGCTGGCCGAGCGCGGCCTGCCTCGTCCCCCAGAGGCGAGTGCGGCGCCGTCAAACCGCTTGCTGTTTCTGCCTGGCAGCCCGCGCGGTGAGAGTGCGCAGGCCCTCGGCGCGGCGCTTGCCGAGACGCTAGAGCGCATGCCCGAGGTCAGCGAGGCCCGCGTTCACCTGGCCCTGCCTGAGCCTGAGCCCTTTTCACCGACGGGCTCGCTGCGTCCGACGGCTGCTGTCTATCTGCGGCTGCGTGCGCCACTTCCGGCCAAGACCAGCGACATCGCTGCGCTGGTCGCCCATGCTGTACCGGGCCTCGATGCCCAGGATGTCAGCGTGCTCGCCACCGAGAGCGCGCCTGCCCCCTCGCCTGCGCCGGTCCTGGTGCACATTGGGCCGTTTCAGGTCGCGGCCGATTCGCGCCCGGCCTTGATCTTGGTGCTGGCCACGCTGGCGTTATTGACCCTGGCCTGCCTCGGCCTGGGGGCGCTGGCCTGGCCCCGTCGCGGCAATCGGCGCACCCCGACTGCGGGCGCCACCGTCGGTGCTCCTTCCGGCAGCCCACCTGGATCGCTGGGTGGGTCGGGCGGCCTCGGCTAGAACGCGCCGCCGGGCCCACGGCCGCCATCGTCACTGCGGGGAGGCTGTGTAGGCGGTGCAATCTGGCGACTGCGGTTCCAGCTGGGGCCAAAGATCGCGGACATCCCCCCCTCGGCGGCTTCCCGAACCGCGGGGTGCGGGCTGCTCACGAACGACCGGAATAGCTGGATCACCGCAGAGTGCCGGGCTCCGGTCAGGCGACGCAGGACCTCTGCTCGCTGCGCTTGGTTCGGCGTGCTGCGCGCCACGCGAAGCTGCTCTTCCAGGGGCGCTTCCGCCTCCAGCGGCAATGGCGCGGCATCTTCGCCCTCGGCCGGTGAGGCCGGTGGGTCAGGCGGGGCGGCATCGCTAGCTGTCGCGGGCGTCGCCACAACCGGGGCCGCCGCAGGTGGCGCCAGTGGCACGGCAGCCGGCGCAGGGCTCGGCGCGACCGCCTCCACCGGGGCGTCGCTGCGACGTCCGGCGTGCTCGCCCGAGCGATACTTCTCTGAGCCCGGGGGTGGCAGGCCAGCGGCGGCCAGGGCAGCGGCCAGGCGCGGGTTCGGCGTTCGGCGCGGTCCCGCATCGCTGGTTGAGGGACGCTCGGCCGGGGGCGGGGCTGCCGCCGGGGCTGGCGCGGCTGGGGCTGGCGCGGCTGGCGCGGCGGCTATCTTTCCCGGCGGGGCACTCGACGAAGGGGTTGAGGAGGCAGGTCGTGGTCCAGCGGCCCCCGGGGTGGTCGCAGCGCTCCCGGCTGGGGCTGGCGCGGCGGCGGGCGGCGTCATCAGCTCTTTCGGAACCGGACGGCCCATCGCTCGCGCGGCATCGATGGCGGCCTGCCGCCTCGCCTCCTGACGACTTGCCGAGACGGCGGGATCTTCATTTTCCTCAGGCACGTCTGCGGTTTTGCCCGCGCTACTGAGGCTGGCGGCGGGGCTTGGGGGCGGGGCCGTCGGGTTCGCCCCGCGCAGGGCCAGGCTGACCACGGTCCAGGCTTGCTCGCCGCGCAGGGCTGGTGGCAGCGTGCCCACGCTCAGAGGTGCTCCGTCGCTGCACAGGATCAGCGGTGCGGTCTGGCCCGGCGGTCGCGGCCGCAGCAGGCTGCGCAGACCCGCACCCAGGGCGGACGCCTCGCGCACCAGCAGCACCGCCCCGCGAACATCGCTATCGCGACGGAGACGACGCAGTGCTGGCACCAAAAGTGGGAGCGGCCAGCCGGCAAGTGCCGTCGCATCCAGCGTCACCACCGGGCGCTGCAGCCGCAGGCGAGCCTGCTGGGCCAGCGTCGAAAGCTGCTCCGCGCTGCCGCCCCCCAAGCACAGGAGCACGGGCTGGGTGGCGACAAGCTGCTCGCGTACCAGATCGGCGATGGCGGGATTAGGTCGCTCGCCGTTGCTGTTCGGCAGTAGCTCCTGCACCCAGGCTGAGCCCGGGGCCGGCGCTGACAACACCGAAAGACCCGGCAGCGTCGCCGAGAGCGGCATGAGATCGTCGCTGGCCGTCGCTGGCTGGCCAAGACTGCTGCAGATCAGGTGCAGGCCGCGACCCGCTCGCAGCAGGTCGTGCGGCACGGCCCAGCCCAGCTCTGCCGATTCAGCGAGCTCGACGAGAGCGCAGCCCCGCAAGAGCCCCTCCGGCCCGAGTAGCGCCAGCACTTGCGTCAGCGGTAGAGAGAACTCTTGCGCCAGCTCAGCGACGCTGAGCGTCGTCTTTGCGGCCAGCAAGGCAGAGAGGAGGCGGGCTTCGATCTCGCTGAGCTTATAGAGATCGACGAGGCGACCCGGCAGGCGACCCGGATCGACCACTGCAGCCGCAACAGGCTTGGGGAGCTCGCTCACCACCGGCGGCACCGAGGGCACATCCACCGACGGGGTGGCTGCGACGGTCGGAGTCGGGCTCACGTCCGCCTTGGGGGCCGGGCTGGGCGCCTTGGTCGCGCGTGGCTTCGGCGGCTTGGCCGGCGATTTTCCGGCGGCGGGGGCTGGCTTCGAGCGCGAGGCTCGGCCTGGTTCGCTGGGCCGCGCGGGCTTGGTAGCACGGCGCGAGCTAGAGGGTCGGGCGGCGGGCGGCTGCGGTTTCGGCACGGTCCCAAATATATCACGAGCTTGAGCCTGCTTCTCGTCGGCAACCTCGTGCAATACTTCCGCCATGTCGCGCGCCCCTCTGCTTGCCAAGCTGCTCGTCGCCATCTTGGTGCCGGCGCTCCTCACCTTTGCCGCCTTCGCGGGCCTGGGCCACATCGCCGCGGCACGGGCGCTAGAGGCTGAGCTGGGGCGGCGCCTGGCTTCCTTGGCTGCCGTGACCGCCGCGCAGATCAGCGAAGAGAGCGTCGCCATCCTCGCCGAAGGCGACGAGTCGAGCCGCACCTACCGCAACCTGCGCCGCAAGCTGATCGAAGTGCGCGAAGCGGCCGGTCTGTCTCGCGTCTACCTGTTTGCCGCCGATGACACGTCGCGCGTCGACAGCGCCGAGCTACCGATCGGCAGCCGCGACTACAGCCTGCAGACCAGCCGCGCCGAGCTACGCCGCGTCTTTGCCAACGAGTCAGCGCAGGCTACCGCCGTGTCGTCGGTCTTGTTTCGCGGTCGCGATGGCGCGCTGTACAAGTCCGGCTTCGCGCCCGTCCGTCCGCCGTCGGGTGGGCCGGTGCGCTTTGCGTTGGGCGTCGATGGCAGTGCCGCGCTGTACGGCGATCTCTTGGGCCTACGCAAGACGCTGCTCGTCGTTGGTGTGCTGGGGGCGGCAGTGCTGGTGCTGTTAGCGGTCACCCTCGGCCTGCGCATCACCCGGCCGCTGCGTCGACTGCGCGAGGCGGCGCGGCAGATCGGGGCCGGCGTCTTCGATCAGGCGGTCTGGCAGCCGGGGGATGAGCGTGCGCCCCGTCGCGGGGGGGATGAGGTCGCCGAGCTTGGGCGGGCGCTGGAGGCGATGCGCCGCGCGCTCTTGGTGCGCGATGAGCGGCTGCGCATGATGCTGGCCGGCATCGCCCATGAGGTGCGAAATCCGCTGGGGGGCATGGAGCTCTTCGCCGGTCTGCTCGCCGAAGAGCTGGCGATCCCGAACAGTGACCCGGCAGCGACGCTGGGCGGCCCGGATCTGGCTGCGGCTCAGGGCTATGTCGGGCGGGTGCGTCGCGAGCTACATCACCTGCAGGCGGTGGTGAGCGACTTTTTGGAATACGCGCGGCGACCGCGTCCCCAGCTTGGCCCGGTGCCGCTTCCCGCCTTGCTGTCGGAGGTTCGCGACAGCGCCGCGGCGAATGCTCCCACCGGTGTGCGGGTCGAGCTTGGCCCGGTGCCGGCCGATCTCGTCGTTCTCGCGGACGTGACGCAGCTCCGTCGGGCCGTGTTGAACCTGGCTCACAATGCTGTGCAGGCCTGCGCCGAAAGCGCCTCGGCCGAGACTCCGCAGCGCGTCGAGATCATCGCGGAACGCGCCAACCCCACCGCCCCGGTGCAGATTCGAGTGCGCGACAGCGGCCCCGGCATTCCCGTCGAGCTCGGCGAAAAGATCTGGACGCCGTTCTTCACGACCAAGGCCCAGGGCACCGGCCTCGGCCTGGCCTTCGTGCGCGAGATCATCGAGGACCACGGGGGCGAGATCGCGGTCCAGCCGTCCACTGCCGGCCCCGACTCGCCAGGCGGTGGTGCCTGCTTCTGCATCACCCTGCCCGCCGCCTCGCCCGTCTCAACCCAGACGGCTGGGGCGAATCCGCCGTGAAATCGCCACCTTGGGGCGGATTGTGATACACATGACCACCGCTTTACATCGAGCTACCTCTAATGTCTCAGCACACAAGCCCCTCTGTTAGCCCGCCTGTTCACGCCTCCGCTTCTCCTGCGGCAGGCTCGGCCGGCCTCGCGGCTGCCTCGGCAGCCGGTTCCTCTCCCTCCACTTCTTCCGGCCGCCCTGCCGCTGGCCACGATGCGCCGGCGGCCCCGGGTCTGCGACCGCGTCACCGTCGCTTGGCACGCTATCTGTACGCCGCACCGCTGGTGCGCATCCGTCGCGTGCTCGACATCGGGGGCGACGCCGAAGGGGGTGCGCTGCTCAGTCAGCACGGGGCGCGCAGCGTCCTCGTCCTGCAGACCGGTGGCGACAGCGATCGCGGCGGCGCTTCTCCGCTCAAGCCCGGCGACGGCGTCACCCTGCGTCCGGTCAGCCGCGGCGAGCTTGTGCGCGGCGGTCTGCGTCCCCAGGTCGGTTCAGGCGACTTCGATGTCGTTTTTCTGCGCGCCACCCCCGATCTGTTCACGCCGGCCCTGCTCAGCGAACTGCGTAGCCTGCTCGCCAAGGGCGGCCACCTCGTCGTCTCGGCGCGTAGCCGTGAAGCCAGCGACAAGCTGCCGCACGCCGACGCCCTGGGCTACTTCGACCTCCTCGACGGGCTGACCCAGGCCGGGTTCGGGCCGGTGTCGATGCTGGGGCAGAGCGCGTTTATCGGCTCTGCTCTTATGCCGTACGGCGCCAGCGAGCCACCGCTGGTCTTCGACGACACCCTGGCGGCACCGGACGGCGCAGAAGAATACGTTGCCCTGTGTGGCACGGTTCCGACGGGCGGGCTGCCTTATCAGCTCATCAAGCTGCCGCTTGCCGCGCTAGAGCTACCGGCCCTGCCGGGCGAAAAACGAGTCGAGCGCGTCGCCGATCCCGAGGTGCTGGCCGAGCGCGATCGCCTAAAAGCGCGTCTTGACCTGCTGCGCACCGAGGGCGAGCAGCAGAAGGCCGAGCTGCTGGCGGCGCAGAAAGCCAGCCGAGCGCTGGAAGAGCGCCTGCAGTCCGTCAGCGGCCAAGCCGACGCCCAGAAGCAAGACCTCGCCACCCTGCGGCAGAAGCTGGACGAGTCGCAGAGCGCGCAGCGTCAGGCCGAAGCCCAGCGCGGCGAGCTGTCCGAGCGACTGCGTCAGCGCGATCGCAGCGATGCCGAAGCGGCTCGGGCCGCCGGCCTGCATGAGCGCCAGATGCGCGAGCTACGCGTTCAGCTCGATGAGCGGGACGCCTACCTCGCCGAGCTGGAAGAGCAGCTGCGCGATCTGCCGCGCATGCACGAAAAGCTGGTCGCGGCCGAGCGCATGACCGACGAAGCGCAGCGGCGCGAACGCCAGGCTCGGCAGAAGGTTGCCGAGATCGAAGGCCAGCTGCTGCGGGCCCGCGGCGAGCTGGCGCAGATCGCCGGCGATAAGCAGCTGAGCATTGAGCTAGAGACCCGCCAGCGTGAGATCGAAGCAGCGCGGCGCGAAGTGCTGATGGGCCGCGATGCCATCGAGCAGGCCGAGCTGACCCTGGCGGCGCAGAAGAATGAGCTGATGCAGGCCCAGGCCGCGCTGGATAGCGAGCGCGCCGAGCTGGGTCGGCTGCGCAGCGAGAAGCAGGCCGCCGAGCGCGCCGTGTTCGATCGCGATGCCGCGCTGTCCGAGGCGAGGAACGAGCTCCTGACCGCACAGGAGCGGCTGCAGCAGACCCACGCCGCGCTTGAGGTGGCCCGCACCGAGCTGCAGCGTCAGCGCGAGCGCGCCATCACGTCGTCGAGCGATGATGGCATTCCGGTGCTGGTCGGGGATCTGCCGACCGCGCCGCAGTCGCTGTCGGGCCATGGTGTGCCGCACCTGCCGGGTCACAGCCGCGGCAAGGCCGACGATGTCGGTGAGCTGCGCCAGAAGGTCACCGAGCTCTCGGCCGAGAACGAGCGCCTCAAGGACAAGCTGAGCGACGCCGAGCGCGAGACCTGGAAGCACATGAAGGCGCGCTCCGAGGCCGAGCAGGCCGCCGCCGAGGTTCGCGAGGACACCGTGCGCAAGCTGCGCGATGCCCGCAAGCTGGCCTCGGTCGAGCTGACGCGCGCGATGGAAGATGCGACCAAGAAGGCCGTGCAGCTGCGCGAAGAGCTGGCGCGCACGGAGCTTGAGCGCAAGGAAGCCCTGACCCAGGCCAAGGAGCTGCGCGTCGAGCGCGATGCGCTGTCGGCTCAGTTGGTGAACCTCAAGGGTGAGCTCGATGGCCTGCGTCGCACGGGTTCGCTGTCGGCAGCGGCATCGCCGGCCCACGAAGAGGTCAGCCGGCTGCGCATGCAGCTAGAGCAGGTGCAGGCCGCGGTGCTCAGCGAGCGCGCGGCTCGCCAGGCGGCGCAGCAGAGCGGTGATGAGGCGCAGGTCCGCGCCACCGAGCTGCGGCAGGCGGTCGGCGCGCTGGAGACGGCGCTGGCCGAGGCGCACGGTCGCATGGAGCGCGAGCAGCGACGCGGCGAGAGCCTGGAAGAAGAGCTCCGCCTGACCCGCGAGCAAGCCAGTCGCGTGGCCGGTGCGGCCGGTGGCGGCGCCTCGCTGCAGCTGCAGCAGGATCTGCAGCAGCGCGAGCGCATGTTGGCCGAGCGCACTGCCGAGCGCGATGCCCTGGGGCGTCTGCTTGCCGAGGTGGAGCGCGAAGCCGCGGCCCGCGCCGAGCGCGCCCGGACGCTGCGTGTGCGCCTGAGTGAGCGTGAGCGCGAGGTCGAGGTGCTGCGGGCAGAGCTCCTGGATCGCGATCGCAAGCTAACCGCGATGGAGCAGCAGGCCCCGCCCAGCGAAGAGCTGGCCCGCCAGAGCTCGGAGCTGCAGGCCGCCCGTCGGCGCATTAGCGAGCTGCTCGATGAAGCCGCCCGGCGCGATCAGCACGGCGATGATGCTGTGGCCACCGCGCTGCGCGAGCGAGCCCGGGCGGTGCGCATGGGTGAAGCCCTGGATCAGATGACGCGCGAGCGCGATGAGGCCAAGTCGCGATCCTCCGATCTAGAGCAGCGCCTCGGCGATGCCATCAGCGAGGGCGAGCGCTTGCACGGCGAGCTCCTGCGCATCTCTCGCCTGGGGTCGGATAGCAAGCTGTGAGTCGGGGTCGCGACGACTCCACTGCGCCGTCTCCGTCCCCATCGCGGGACGGGGACGAGCGCGAGCGGGGGTCGCGGCAGGCCGTGAGCTACGACGCCGATCTGCAGTTCTTTGAGCGGCTCGTCGCGCTACGTCAGCAGGGGGTGCCCTGCGTGCTGTGCACGGTGGTGCGCACCGCGGGTTCGACGCCGCGCAAGCGAGCCGCGCGCATGCTGGTCACCGCCGACAGCCAGTGCGCGACGATCGGCGGCGGTCGCATCGAAAAGCAGGTCATCGATGCGGCGCGAGCCCTGCTGCAGCGTTCGGAGGCCGCGCTGGCCACGACGCTGCGCTACCACCTCACGCGCGAGCTAGGCATGTGCTGCGGCGGCGAGATGGAGGTCCTGTTGGAGCCGATGATTCCCGCGCCCTATCTGATTGTCTGCGGCGGCGGTCACATTGCGCAGGCGCTGATGCCGCTCATCCCGCCGCTCGGTTTTGTGCCCATCCTCGTCGAGGATCTGGAAGATCTGGGCAATCGCGAGCGCTTTCCGCAGGCCGCGCGCATCCTCGATAGCTTCGATCCGCGCGACTGGCAGGGCATCCCGCTCGACGAGCGCAGCTATGTCGTCATCGTCACCCGCGATCATCAGGTCGATCAGGGGTTGCTCGAAGCGCTCCTACCCTATGACCTGGCGTACCTGGGCATGATCGGATCGCAGCGCAAGGTGAAGGTCTTCCGTCAGCGCTTGATCAATAAGGGCCTGCCCGTCGAGCGCCTGGATCGCGTCTATGCCCCCATCGGGCTCGACATCGGCGCCGATACGCCGGAAGAGATCGCCGTTTCGATCGTCGCTGAGCTGCTGCGCGTGCGGGCCGAGCGACGGCGGGCGAGCGGCGAGGCCGGCGGGCGCAGTCGCTTGGCGGGCTCGTGTCGCTTGCCGCCCGAGGAGAGCGAGCCGGCGTGACCGCCGCAGCGATCGTTCTTGCGGCAGGCGCATCGCAGCGCATGGGACAGCCCAAGGCGCTGCTGCCTTTCGGCGGCCAGACGCTCCTGGCTGGTGTGCTGCAGCGGCTGTGCAGCGTCGATATCGCGACGACCGTGGTGGCGATCGCCGAGCCGCACGGCGGACTGCTGCAGCGCGAGCTAGAGCGACTCGGGCCGGCGCTTGTGCCGATGCGGCTGCACTGGGCGTGGAATCCGACCCCTGAGGGCGGCATGTTGTCATCGGTGCAGTGCGCGCTTGCCCATCTGCTTGCTGCGGACTCGCTGAGGCTCGAAGGCGCCCTGATCTGGCCCGTCGATATCCCGCAGGTGCGGGCCGAGACCCTGCGCCTTCTGCTTGCGCAGGGCCGCCCCGACGGACCCCCGGTGGTGCCGACCTATGGCGAGCGGGGCGGTCATCCGCTGTGGCTGCCGCGATCGCTGTTTGCCGCAACCCTGGAGCTGCCCCCGACGCTGGGCCTGCGTGAGCTGCGCCGGCGTCATCGCGAGCTGCGTCTGCCCGTCGATGACTCTGAGATCCTGCGCGATCTCGACACCCCCCAAGATCTGCAGCGTCTGCGCGGCGAATAAGCGCTAGCCGCGCGTCGGCGGGCGGTTCTTGCCGACGGTGGGTGGGGTAGGCGCCGGGCCCTGCGTGGCCGCGCTGTAGAGGGCCTGCAGCGCGCTGCGCAGATCCGAATCGGTCACGTGCGCGACCTGGCTAGCGACGCCCAGATCCCAGGCTGGGCGCGGCGGGGGCGGAAGGCGTGGGCGCGGCGTGTAGGTTAGCCAGTCGGCATAGGCCGGCAGCGCCTTGATCGGTCCGACGCGGAAGGCCAGGCGCTCGATGGGCGCGGCCGATCCCTTCGCGGCGGTCCCCAGGCCCGGTGTACCCGGTGTACCCGTCGTATTTGACGCGGTCGGCTTGCTGCCCCGTCGGCGCGAGGGGCGCGGCGCGGTCTCTTTGGCCAGCTGTCCAAGCTGCGCGTTGACCTGCTCTAGCAGCACGTCTTTGACGTAGGACAGCTCGCTGGCAACCGCCGATGAGCTGACGCGGACGTGTAGCGTCGCACTCTGTAGCTGCTCGGCCCGCGCCTGAGGCTCTAAGCGCGGCAGCAAGCGATGTAGAGCAACGGCAAAGGCGCGACAGGCGAGGCGCTCGTGCAGGCCATTCGACAAGCCCAGACGCTCGGCAGCGCGACCGATCAACCCCCAGCCGTGCTCGGGTCGGCTGCGCGTTCGACGACGGCGGACAATGGCGCGACCCGCGGCTTTTTTGATCGCGCGCGAAGGCAACGCCGATGGAGGCGTCGTTTCCGTCGCTGCGGGCGATGCAGGGGGGCGCTTGGCGGTGCTCATGGCAGCACGTCCGGGCACAGCGTGCGCAGCTCGGCGTGTGCAGCTTCGACGGCGGGACCGGCGGTCAGCGGTGCAAGCTCATCGGGGTCGGTCTGCAGATCGAACAGCAGCTGGCGCGGCGCGTCGTAGTTTTCGTAGATGTATTTGGTGTTCCCATCGGAAAACGCCAGGACGTACTGAGCTTCCTGACTGCGCGGGGTCTGATAGCCGCGCCGCGAGCTATGGAACACCAAGCGACGGCGATCCGTGGCCTGCAAGAGCTCACGATCGCGGGCTGCAAAATCCCCGTCCCCTAGGCTGGCGAAGAACAGCGGCGACAGATCCTGCGCTGCGGCCGGCACACCGCTTGTCGCGACGCCCGCCATGCCCAGCAGCGTCGGCAGCAGATCAGCCAGCCACACCCGGGCCTGACTGCGTCGCGGCTCGCGGATGCGCGGGTCGATGATGAGCAGCGGAATGCGCAAGAGCTCCTCGTACAGCGTCGCGTAGTGGGCGGTTGAGGCGTGGCCGACGTGGCCGTGCTCTAGAAGCTCATCGCCGTGGTCGGCGGTGATGACGATCGTCGTGTTCGCAAGCTGTCCGCTGTCCGCCAGGCTGGCCAGCACGCGCGCGAGGAAATCATCCATCTGCCGCACGCTGGCGGCGTACAGGCGCTGCACCGCTTCGCGATCGTCGGGCAGAAGCACGTGCTCGCCGCGCGGCACGACGAACAGCTTGCCGACCGAGTCGCGCAGGCGGGCGGGCAGGGCCTGGTCATCGATGCCGAACATCCGGCGATACGTCGGGGCCGGCCAGTACGGCAGGTGCACGTACTTGTAGTGGTACCAGGCAAACCACGGCGCGGCGTCCGGCGCTGCCAGCCCGTGCAGGGCGCGCAGCAGCAGATCGTCGTCGGGCCCCTGGGGATAGCCGGGAGAGCCAGCCGCGTCATAGCCCAGGTGCTGATAGTTGCCGACGCGGTTCAAGTAGCAGAGGTTGGGCACGCGGTAGCCGGCCTCGGCCAGGCGGGCGGGCAGGGCCAGGCCGCCGGGGCGGGGCTGCGACCACTCGAAGGCCACGCCGTGTCCCAAGGCGGTCTCGCCGGTGAACAGCGACAGGATGCCGGGCGAGGTCCACGGCCCGGTGGTGTAGGCGCGATCAAAGCGCAGGGTCTGCGACGCCAGCCCGGCCAAGGTCGGCGTCAGCTCGACGCCAAAGCGACGGTCGACGAAGTCAGCGCGCCAGGCGTCGATGGTCAGCAGCAGTAGGTTACGGGATATACCGGATGAAGTGGCCATGGGCTAGGAATTCTACGGTAGGCGGCGCAGGCGAGCGCCGGCGACGGAAAAGTGGTGCACCGCGGCGGCATAGCCGGGCAGCGATCCCAGGTCGAGTACGGTGCCTGGCAAGAGCGTGCCGCACAGCCCTCCGTCGCTGGCCAGGGCGTTGAGCGCCGCCAAGAAGCCGCCATCGCGCAGCGTGCCGGTCGCAGCATCGCGACAGAAGCGAGCGAGCGCCGCGTCCCAGGCCGGGGTCTGAATCTGGCCAAAGGTAGTTAGGAGCTCATTGGGCTGACCCGTGCTCGGTCGCAGTGCGCGGATCGGCAGCGGAGTTCCCGTCGGGATCGCCGCCGGTGCCAGCTCGTCAAACGGCGGCGCTAGCTGCACGGCCAGCGTCGAGCCCTGCGGTCCCGCCGGCTCGGCCCGACGTAGCCCGAACACCGCCTGTCCGGTCTGCTGGTAGGCCGCGACCAGCCCGGCCAGCGCCGTCTGATCCGGCAGGTGCAAGAGGTCGGGGAACAGCACCGCGACCGCCGTCTGGGGTCGATCGGTGAGCGAAGGCGGGGGCGGCAGCGCGCCGATGCCGCGCTCGACGGCGTCCAGCACCCCCAGCGGCTGCGGCTGTTCGATAAGACGCAGCCCGAGACGTCGCCACAGATCTGCCAGATAGCGGCTCTGCGGCGTGTGTCCCGCGTCGGTGCTGATCTCGCTTAGGGCAGTGAGCGAGCGGTGCAAGAGCGCCAGCCCAGGCTTCTCCGGGCTGCTCACCAGGGCGACGGGGGCAAGCCCTGCGGCCTCGGCCTCTAGCAGACAGGCGGTCAGCGCTGGGTAGTCGCCAAGCGGCAAGAGCTCTTTGGGACAGCCGAGGCTGAGCGGGCGCAGCCGCGTTCCCAGGCCGGCCGCCGGGATGACCACGCCGCGCAGGATGTTCGGTGGCTTAGGCATCGCCCCCCCCCGACGACAGGCTGGCAGCCTGGGCGGTCTGTCCGCCGCGGTTGCTCATCCGCAGCACACGCACCGACAGCAGCACGGCGAGCAGCAGGAGCAGCCCCCCTTCAAAGACACGCAGCACAAGGAGCGCGCTCATGCCGAGCACCAAGGCGGCGGCAAAGGTGCTGGTGTACAGGCCCCCGATGATGCCGCGAAAGCCGGCCCGCCCCGTCGCAGGGCCAGCGGATGACGCGTCGACGAGCGGCCCCCAGAAGCCGGGCGGTCGGGCGGTGCGATAGAAGTGGCTCAGTGTGTCCCGGCGCTCGGCCGGGGTCAGCAGGGTGACGGCAACGGTGATCGCCATGCCCAGCCCGAACAGCACCAGAAAGGCCTGCCAGTACGGCCGGTCTTTGTAGGCCGGTAGGCCAAGCAGCGGCACGCCGAACCAGGCGAAGTAGGCGAGGGGAAAGCCGATGACGAAGGGCACCATCTCGCCATAGATATTGAGCCGCCACCACAGCCAGCGCAGGAGCCCCACCGGCAGCACGAACAGCAGCACCACCGAGTTCATGAAGTTGATCCAGGCGGCGTCGATCTTGTCGAGGAGCAGCCAGGCCCACAGATTGCCAGCGACGGCGACGAGCAGCGTACCGAAGCGCGCTGCCCAAAGCTGCTCGCGCGGCTGGGTCGTGGCCGCCGGGCGGATGGCGCGCAGATAGACATCGTTGAGCAGCGTCGAGGCGCCGAAGTTCAACAGGCCGGCCAGCGTCGAGGTGTAGCCAGCGATGATGCCGATGAGCAGGAAGCCGTACAGGCCCGGGGGCGCGTGCTGCCGCACCAGCGTCGCCCACTGGTCGGTATCGCCCGCCTGCTTGGGAACCAGCGCGACGGCGCACAGGCCAATCAGGCACAGCGGCAGGGTGCGCACGGCCAGCGACAGCACGGTGTTGAAGAGCTGACCCAGGGCCGCGTGGCGCTCGTCGCGGGCCGCCAGCGTCTTTTGCACGGCGGGAAGCTGATGATTGGCCGCCGACCACAGGCCGAACAGGGCCAAGGCGAACAGCGACATCGGGTCCAGCGCGAACTCGCCAAAGCGCGCCGCTTCAGCCGCGGGCGAGGGGGGAAAGGGGCTGAGGAAGGCGGCTCCGCGCACGCGCTCGATGGTGGCCAGCACCGCCTCCAGCCCACCCGCGACGTGCAAGAGCAGCCCGGCCAGCGCCAGGCGCCCAGTCATCACCAGCGCGAACTGTAGGAGATCTATGTAGGCGACCGCCCAGAGTCCGGAGAGTAACGTATAGGCGAGGGTGAGCCCGCCGAAGACGAAAAGTAGCTGCGAGGGCGGCCAGCCGAGGAGCGGCGACAGGCTCTGGGCGAAGCCGCGCAGCACGTAGCCGATGAGGATGGCCTGACCGCACAGCACGCCGTACAGCGCCGAAAAGACGCGAAAGCCGCGGGCCGGGGCGCCGCCGTAGCGGACCTCGAACAGGTGGCCGGGGCTTTCGAGCGCCAGGCGACGGAAGCAGCGGGCCCAGTACACGGCAAGCGGCAGGCTGAAGATCGCCGCCACCCAGTAGAAGCGATGAAAGCCGATGAAGCCGCCGACGAAGAAGATATGCACCCAAAAGGCATCGGCGCCGTCGCCAGTCGCGACATCGGCGATGCCGATCAGCCACCACGGCAGCTTGCGATCGGCCAGGGCATAACCGACGCCACTGCGGCCGGCGCCCCGGCTAAAGCGCCAGCCAATCCACACCGCCAGCCCGACGCAGACCACGAGATAGGCAGCAATCGCCGCCACGTCGAGGCCGTGCAGCAAAGCGCGGGGAGAGTGCGAGGCGGGCGCCATGGGCGGCACTTTATGGTAGGCCTCCCCGCGACAGAAGCTGGAATGCAGTTATGCGATATGCATTACAATGAATCCTGCGTGAGTCTGGTAGAACCGCCGCACGAAGGCATCCCGACGCGACCTGAGCTGCGTCGATTGTTGGATGCGCTCTTGCCGGGTGATAGCGACCTGAATGGCTTCGTCTATGACCACTATCCGGCGGTGCTGGCGCACTATCATCCGGGGCTCCTGCGCGTCGCTAAGCTCGATCTTTTGCTGGAGCACGCCGAGCCGGGAGAGCTGGTGCGAAGGCTGCGCGAGCGCGGCCTGCACGGACGCAAGCGACGGGCCAGCGAGGTCTTTAACTGGAGCAGCGAGCGCAAGCGCCACGCCGAGGTCTTCGGTCGGCAGCCGGTGCTGGACGTCCTGGGCCAGGCCATCGAGCGCGGTGGCTGGGTGGTGGTCAGTGGGCGAGCCGGCGTCGGCAAAACAGCGCTCTTGGTGCAGCTGCTAAACGGGCTTGAGAGCCTGCGCGGGCGGCCGGTGCCGCATCACTTCCTGCGTCACAGCACGGCGGACTCGGCGCGACCGGGCGTGGTGCTGCGGGCGCTGTCGGCGCAGATCGAGGCGCTGTTTCCCCACCTGGTTGACACCGACGCGCCGCCTGAGCTGCGCCTGGTTCAGCTGCTGTCGCGGGTGTCGCGCCAGGGCCTAGAAGGCGGCGAGGATCTGGTGCTGATCGTCGACGGGCTCGACGAGGCCGAGAGCGAGGGACGCTCGAATCCGCTGCCCCGCTTCCTGCCGCCGGAGCTGCCGCCGGGCGTGACCCTGGTCTGCTCAATCGATCCCAGCTGCCCGCACTACGGCTGGCTGATCGATCATGCCGAGCAGCAGCTCGGTGGACACATCGACCTCGACGGCAACATCGG
>DAORCZ010000008.1:21087-22445 GCA_035345735.1 Pseudomonadota bacterium
CTGGGATTGGAAGACGGCGAAGCGATGCAGCACGTCGCGTCGGCCCGCACCTTCCTGCACCTAGAGACGGCGTCCAGCGTCGGCATCACCGCGATGAACAGCGACTGCGTGGCCTTTGCCCACGGCGCGCTCGCGAGCTTCGTCGCCTCGGTGCTGGGACCGACCGCGCTGCACCAGAGCCAGCGCTTGCTGGCGTCGGCGCTGTGCAGCTGGCCACCGCTTGAAGACAACCTCTACGCCTTCCGGCGCAGCTATGCGCTGCGTCACGCCATCACGCAGTACATCGACGCCGAGTCAGAATCGCACGCCTCGCAGGTCATTTCGAACATCGACTTTCTGGTCGCGCGCTGTCAGGAACACGGCAGCGCGGCGCTGGCCGAAGACCTTGAACACGCGGCGGCGCGATCGACGCAACCGGAGACGGCGCGGACCTTTTCCGATCTGGCACAGGCGCTGCGCATCGGCGCGCACTGGCTGGCCCACGATCCCGGGGCGCTGCCCGGCTTGCTCTATAACCTTCTGCGCTGCGCCAACTGGACGGCCTCGACGATCGAGCGGGTGCTGAACTTCCCGCCGATGCGGCTGCGCTTCCGCTTGGTGCATCCGCTGCAGCGGCGCGACACCAGCGTGCACAGCTTCGCCGGTCACTGGGATTCGGTCGTCGCCTGCGAGCTGACGCGCGATGGCAAGTGCATGCTGTCGGTCGGTCTAGATCACACGCTGCGGCTGTGGGATCTGAACAGCGGTGCGCAGCTTATGCACTTCTATGGCCACGCCGGTGCACCGACGGCAATTGCGCTGTCCCTGGATGGCCAGCAGCTGCTTTACCCGACCACCGATCACTCGCTGTCGGTCTACGATCTCAGCTCGGGCGCGCAGCTGCGTCGGCTGCGTGGACACAGCGCGGCGATTACCGCCTGCGCCCTGCATCCCGACGGGAAGCGAGTGCTGACGGCGGCCCGCGATCACAAGCTCAAGCTGTGGAACCTGCAGACCGGCGAAGAGCTGCAGACGCTGTCGGGACACACCGGCGCCATCACCGCCTGCCTGATCAGCAAAGACGGGCGGCGCGCCGTCTCGGCCGGCTGGGATCACAGCGTACGGATCTGGGATCTGGCGACGGGTCGGCTGCTGCACGCGCTGCATGGTCACCAGGGAGCGGTCAGCGCGCTCTACCTTCTGCCTGATGAGCAGCACGTGGTGTCGGCGTCCTGGGATCACTCGCTCATCATCTGGCACCTGGGCAGTGGCGTCCGGCGCAGTCAGCTGTCGGGGCACAGCGCGCCGATCAATGCCGTGCTGGCGACGGCCGATGGGCGCTTTTTGATCTCGGCCTCTGACGATCGCACGCTGAAGGT
>DAORCZ010000008.1:22545-29170 GCA_035345735.1 Pseudomonadota bacterium
GCCTCGGAAGACAAGACGCTGAAGCTGTGGGATCTCAGCCCGAACTACGACGCCGGGCACTCGGACGGCCACATGGGCGCGGTCACTGCCTGCTTCGTCAGCGAGGGCGGCTCGCCGCTGATCACCGCGTCGGAAGACCAGACGATCAAGCTCTGGGATCCGTACACCGGGACGGTGCAGCAGACGCTGATCGGACATAGCGAAGCGGTCAGCGCCTGCGCGCTGTTTGCCGACGGCAAGCGCCTGGTCTCGACCTCGCCCGATGGTACGACGGTGGTCTGGGATCTGGTGGCCGGGCACGAGACGCTGCGCATCGTCCACAACCCGCAGGCCCGCGCCGATCGCGGCAGCCAGCCGAGCAGCGCTCACCTGGCGATTCCGTCGGAAGATCACATGATCGAGCTGTGGGGCATGCCGCTCGACAACTCGAAGCGGGCCGAGAGCGCGATGGTCGGCCGGGTGCGGACCTGCGCCCTGACTCGCGACAGCCGCTACCTGATCACCGGCGCCGGCGATCGCCTGCTGCGCCTGTGGGATCTCAACACCGGGGCGGAGCTCTTGCGCTTTGCCGGGCACAGCGGTGCGGTGAACTCGTGCGCGGTGCTGCCCGATGGCAAGCGCCTGCTGTCGGCATCGAGCGATCGCCTGCTCATCCTGTGGCAGCTAGAGAACGGCAGCGAAGTTCTCCGGATGACCGGCCACGCGGGATCGGTAAATACTTGTGTGGTGTCGGCCGACGGCCGGCGGGCGCTGTCGGGCAGCCACGACAAGACGCTGCGGCTGTGGGATCTGGCGAGCGGGGCCGAGCTGATTCGCCTGAGCGGCCACTCGGCGCCGGTCACCGCTTGCCTGATCACCGACGACGGACGCCGCGCCATCTCGGCCTCGCTGGACTACACGCTGCGCATCTGGGACCTGATGTCCGGCATGTGCATCGAGACGATCTACGGCAGCAGCGCCTACCTGTGCCTGGCCGCGGGCGCCGACTGGCTGCTCGCCGGCGATCAGGCGGGCAACGTCTGGATCCTGCGCGACCAGATGACCAGCACCCCCAGCAGCGAGACGCGCCTGACGCGGCAGTCGCTGATGGAGTCGGTGCGCAAGTTCCTCAGCCGCTCGTCGCGCTAGCCCCACCCGGCGGGCTTTTTTGCGACGAGAGCGGCGGCAAAAGGGCGGGCACGTCCTCGCAGGCCATGAGCGCCACCGGAATGCCGTAGTAGGCGGCAAAGCGGCGGGCGCGCGGCAGGTGATCGCGGGCCGAGATCAAAAGCGCCGTCTGATAGCCATGCTGCCGCATCAGCCGCTGCACAAAGCGCAGGTTCTGCCAGGTGGTCAGCGACTGCCCTTCCAAAAGAATGCGCCCCTGATCGATGCCGCCCCGCCCGAGCAGGCCGGCCATCACCTCGGCTTCGACATGGCGATTGTGGGCCGCTCCGCCCGAGACGATCAGCGCCTGCACCCGTCCCTGCAAAAGAGCGTGCTGCGCCGCGCGCACCCGGCACTGCAGGCACAGCGAGGGGCGCCCGTCGTCTTCGCTGGGACAGCCCAGCACCACCGCGACATCGGTGCGCGGCGGCGTCGGTTCGTGCAGGGCCTCGGCCAGGGCGGCGGGGTTTTCGCGATCGCGCTGAAACAGATCGTGCCAGGCGGCGCAGCCCGGCGCGCTCAAGAGCGTGGCGAAGAGCAGGACGGGTTGCACGCGCGCAGGGGCGCGACGCAGCCAAGAGATGAGAGAGAGGGGGGGCATGACAGTTCGGATTTAAGCCGGAAGCTCGGCCAAGAGGTGGCGAGCGATCTTGCGGGCCGCAGCATAGATCGTGAGCTGCGGTGGACCGCCGATTGAAGTGGGAAACAGGCTGCCATCGGCGACATAAAGTCCCGCGACATGGTGATGGCGGCCCGCGGGATTGACGACCGAGCGTCGGGGATCGCGGCCCAGCGGCAGGCTGCCCATCGGATGCACCGAGGTCAGGGCCGGATCGAGGGGACGATAGCGATGTTCGACGATCCGACGTAGCTCGGCCGGCGTGTTGGCGACAAGCGGCGTGGCGAGCGGCACCAAGACTCGGCGGGCCCCGGCGGCAAACAGCACCTCGCCAGCGGCCTGCACCCCGCGGAACAGCGCCGTCGCATCGGCCGGTGATAGCGCGTAGCGGATGCGGGGGCGGCCCTGGCGATCGGCCGTGACCTCGCCCCGCGTCTCGTCGTGCAGCATGGCGGCCAGCGCGGCGACGTGGGCGTAGTCCCGCATGGCCTGCGCGTGCCCGCGACCAAACCCCGGCAACAGCCCAGCAAAGCCGGCGGGGTGGGCGAAGGCCGGGATGAGCCAGGTGCGATCGACGGCGCCGGGGGCGAACGACAGCTTCTCGGTGCACTCGAAGCTCTGCGGGATGCCGCGCCAGGCTTCCACCCGCTGCTCAAAGATGCCAGCTACCGCCAGCGAGGGATGCAGGCGCAGGCTGCGACCCGCAGTGTGGTGCGGATCGGCAAGGCCACTGCGATCGAGCAGGACCGCCGAGCCAATGGCGCTGCCCGCGAGCACCACCGCCCGCGCTGCGACCGTGAAGTCGCCCCCCCGCTCACCCGACGGGCGAACGGCATAGCCGCGCACCGCCACCGCTCGTCCGCGCTGCACGACGATCGCCGTGGCATGCAGTCCGCAAGCTAACGTGCCCCCACGGGCCAGCACCTCTGGCAGCAGCACCTTGAGCGCGTTCTGCTTGGCATCGAAGGCGCAGCCCAGCTCGCAGAAGCCCGAGCGCGCGCAGCCTCGCCGGTTGTGCTGCAGCAGGCCTCCTGCAAAGCCGAGGGCCTGCGCGCCGCGGCGGATCAGCGCGTTGTGGGCATTGACCTCGTCCTCGACGATCGGCGTGACGCCGAGCTCGGACTCGATGGCGGCATAGTCGGCATCCAGCGCGCTTGCTGACCAGCCCTCGGCGCCGTGCTCGTGGACCCAGCGATCGAGGATCTCGGCCGGGGCGCGCTTGCACAGGTTGGTGTTGTGGGTCGTCGATCCGCCGGCGCCGCGTCCGCTGAGGATGGTGATCGCACCATCTTTGGTCTGCCGGCCGCCGCCGTCCTGAAACAGCCGCGGCAGCATGTCGCCTTCGCGCTGATTGAAGTCGCTTGGGCGGTGGTATTCGCCCTCTTCCAAGACGATGACCCCGCGGCCCGCTCGACTGACAGCCGAAGCCAAGCTTGCCCCACCGGCGCCGCTGCCAATGACCACTACATCGGTCGTAAGGACCAGCGGTCGAACAAGCTCGGCACCCCGCAGAACGCCGGTCGGCAGCGCGGGCTGCATCGCCGACCTGGGGGGCGAAGAGTCAAACTGCATCAGCGGCGTGACTGCCATCTGGCGCGATCCCGCGGCCGGACATACGCTAGGAACTTCGCGCAAGCAAGAGGGGCCGCGTAGCTAGCCGTAACATCTCCAACACCGGCGACGGTCGCGGGGCGGCATCGGCCCTTCTCAGTTTTCCCTTCGCTTCGTTGAATCAGCCCGAGGTGCTTCGGCATCGACCGTAAGGACCCCAGCGCGCTTCAGTCTGGCGCAAAAAGAGAGAGAGAGAATGTCGAATTCCCCCCCTCCCAGCAAGCCACCGCAGGGCCCCGAGGAAGCCGCCGCTGGTTCGCCGAGCCGCGGCGCGCCAGCCCAGGCTCCGCCCCCGAGCGGCCCCGAGCGCATCAGCTCGGCCGAGCTTCCACTGTCGGCCCTGGCTTCGGCCAGCAATCTCCCACCGGTCAGCCTCGGAAGCGGGGTGCCACCCAGCAGTATCTCGCCCCGCGCGACCGCCGATCCGCGCTCTGCCGGCGCGTCGGTCGTCTCGGGGGCTAGTCACGTCGTCGGCGAGCCTGTTCATGCCCACGAAGCGGGTCACGCTGGCGGCCATGGGGCTGGCCACGGTGGCGGTGGACACGGGGCTGGCCATGGCGACGCCCACGGACACCTCAGCCCTCGCCAGCGCTTGTTCAACCTGCTGTCGCTGGAGGCCACCGACATCTGGATCGTGGTCATCTACGCGATCACCATCGGCCTGCTTTCACTGGCCACGCCGATCGCCGTGCAGTCGCTGATCAACCAGGTGTCGTTCGGTGTGCTCCTGCAGCCGGTCGTCATCTTGACCCTGATGCTGCTGATAGGCCTGCTGGTGGTCGGGGTGCTCCACCTCCTACAGACCAGCGTCGTTGAGGTCCTGCAGGCTCGCCTGTTTGTGCGCCTGGGCACCGATCTGGTGGCGCGACTGACCCACCGCAGCTATCACGCGCTCGACGAAAACGATGGGCGCGAGATCATCACCCGCCTGTTTGACATCACCACCGTGCAGAAGGCGGCGGCGAGCCTGCTGCTCGACGGTCTGGGCGTGGTCCTGCAGGTCCTGATCGGCCTGTTCATCCTCGCCTTCTATCACCCGCTGCTGTTCGCGTTTGCCGTGGCGCTTTTGGTGGCGGCGGCGGTGGTGATTTTTTTGTTGGGGCGAGGTGCGCTGACGACGGCGATTCGCGAGTCGCGGGCCAAGTACGCGGTGTCGGACTGGCTGGTCCAGGTGATGTATCAGCCGCTGGCCTTCAAGGGGGGGCGCGGTCCCGCGCTGGCCCACCAGCGCGCCGATCAGCTGCTGCATGAATACGTGCGGGCCCGTCGCGCTCACTTCCGCATCCTGCTGCGTCAGATCGGCGGCCTGCTGTTCATTCAGGCCCTGGCCAGCGCTGCTCTGCTGGGCATCGGCGGGGCGCTGGTGATCGGGCGTCAGCTGACCATCGGCCAGCTTGTCGCCTCCGAGATCATCGTCAGCGGCGTCGTGGCAGCGCTCGCCAAGTTCGGCAAGCACCTCGACAGCCTCTACGATCTGCTGGCCTCGCTCGACAAGCTGGGACACCTGCTGGATATCGAGCTAGAGCCGCTCGATAACCCGGTGCGCCCGCCGCGTCGCGTCCTTAGCAGCGGCGAGCCCGGCATGCGCGTGGTCTTTCACGGCGTCAGCCTGGGCTATCCCGGTCAGCCCACGCTGCTTGAGAACATTCACCTCTCCATCGAGCCCGGGGAACAGGTCGCCGTGATCGCCGCCGCCGGCGGTGGCAAGAGCCTGCTCAGCGCTGCGCTGTATGGCCTCCTGCCGGCCCATCATGGCCTCATCGAGCTGGATGGCATGTCGCTGCGGGATGTCTATCTGCCGGCGATGCGTCAGCACGTCGTGCTCTTGCGCGGCGAGGCCAGCGAGATCTTTACCGGCACGCTCGAAGAAAACATCCTCTGCGGTCGGGGCGATGTCTCGCCGAGCGAGCTGCGGGAGGCGCTGCAGACGGTGGGCCTGTGGCATGAGCTGCAGGCCGATCCTCAGGGGCTGCGGCGACTGATCCAGAGCGGTGGCACAACCCTGTCGCAGCAGCAGCGGCAGCGCTTACTGGCGGCCCGGGCGCTGCTGATGCAGCCGCGCCTGCTCTTAATCGACGGCGCGGCGCTGGCTCACGTCGAGCGCGAGCCCGACTGGCTGCGGCAGCTGCAGCGGGGGCCGGGGCGACCGACGGTGATCCTCTTTGTTGCACCCGGCAGCCCGCTGATTGCCAGCAGTCAGCGCGCCTTCACCCTCACTCAAGGCCAGGTGCTGCCGCTGTCCGATGCGGCCAGCCTGCCCGCCCAAGGAGGAGCCGATGCCGGCCGCAGCCACTAGCTCTCACTCTATCGGCCGAGAGCTCTCGGCTTTGGCGCTGGTGCAGTCGCCACGCAGTGTGCGCGCCGTCGCCTGGGCGCTGATCGCGCTCCTCGTCAGCTTGGCGATCGCGCTCTTGCTGGTGCCTTGGCAGCAGAACGTGCCGGGCACCGGTCGCATCGTCGCCTATACCCCCACCGAAAGGCAGCAGAACATCGAGGCACCGATCGATGGCCGGGTCGTCAAGTGGGGGGTGCGCGAGGGCTCGCGGGTGCAAGCCGGCGACCTCATCGTCGAGCTCTCGGACAACGACCCCTCGCTGATGGTGCGCCTGCGCGAAGAGCGGGATGCCGTGCGCGAGCGCCTCGAAGCTGCGCGGGCCCGCGTGAGCTCGCTTGAGGATCGCATCGCATCGCTATCGGGGTCACGCAATGCCGCGATCGGTGCGGCCTCCTCGCGCTCGCGCATGGCTCGCGATCGGCTGGAGGCGGCAAACCAGGCCCTGTCCGCGGCGGAAGCGACGCAGCGCACGTCTCAGCTCAACCTGGATCGCCAGCAGCAGCTGTATGAAAAAGGGCTCAGCTCGACGCGAGCCCTGGAGCTTGCTGACCTGGAGGCTGTCCGCACGCGCACCGAGGTAGATCGGGCCCGCGCTGCGCTGTCCGCTGCACGTAGTGAGCTCTCAGCGCTGCGATCCGATCAAGCTCGCATAACGACCGACGCACATGCGCTGCTGGAAGACGCGCGCGCCTCTCGCGCTGCCGCGCTGGCCGAGGTCGCCAATGCCACCGCCGAGCTTGCGCGCACCGAGGTCCGCGTGGCCCGTCAGTCGACGCAGGTCGTCAAGGCGACGATGACCGGCACCATCCTGCGGCTGGTGGGTGGATTGGGCGGCGAGATGGTTAAGGCCGGGGATCCACTGGCGGTCTTGGTGCCCGATACCGAGGCCCGCGCCGCCGAGGTGTGGATTGACG
>DAORCZ010000009.1:0-4323 GCA_035345735.1 Pseudomonadota bacterium
AACGAAGTCGCGACGGTGCGGGACGGCGCAGAAGAGCGCCGCAGCCTGTCACTGGTCGCCAAAGGCACGGTCGATCCCCAGAACCCCGACGCCGTCGATGCCCAGGGCAAAAAGGTCCTGGAGGTGCAGCCGACCGTCGCGCTGGAGATCCGCAAGCAGTCGGGTCAGAACACGGTGTCCGTCGTCGATACGATCGCCGAGCGCCTCGATGAGATGCGCAGCGGCCTGCCCGAGGGTGTCAAGCTCGACATCGTCATCAACAACGCCATCTACATCAAGGCCAGCGTCAAGCAGGTCGAAGAGGATCTGATCCTCGGCGCCATCCTCACCGTGTGTATCGTCTTCCTGTTCCTGCAGAGCTGGCGCTCGACGGTCATCACTGGCCTGACGCTACCGATTTCGGTCATCGGCGCATTCACGGCGGTGTGGGCGGCCGGCTTTACGCTGAATCAGCTGACGCTCATGGCCCTGACGCTGGCTATCGGTCTTTTGATCGACGATGCCATCGTCGTCCGCGAAAACATCGTGCGCCACTCCGAGATGGGCAAGGATCACGTCCGCGCTGCCCGCGAAGGCACCGATGAGATTGGTCTGGCCGTTCTGGCCACCACGCTGTCGATCGTTGCCGTGTTCATCCCCGTCGCCTACATGGGCGGCATCGTCGGTCGCTTCTTCTTCCAGTTCGGCATCACGATCTCAGTCGCAGTTCTGCTGTCGCTGTTCGTGTCGTTCACTCTTGACCCGATGATGTCGTCGGTCTGGCCGGAGCCGCATCAGACCGGCAAGCGCAACATCTTCATGCGCATCATCGGCAGCTTCAACAGCGCCTTCGACCTTCTTGCGGTTGGATATCGTCACCTGATCGCCTGGGCCTTGCGGCATCGCGTCGCGACGCTGCTTCTGACCGCCGCAGTCTTCGTCGGCACGATGATGCTGGCACCGCTCATCGGCTTCGCCTTCATGCCCGATACCGATCGCGGTGAGTTCGTGGTCACGCTGCGCACGCCGGTCGGTAGCTCGCTGGCCTACACCGAAGCCAAGGCCACCGAGCTTCTGCGCGCCATCCATCAAGACAACGACATCGCCTACACCTACACGACGATCGGCGCCGGCAACACCGGCACGGTCACCGACGGCCAGATCTTCGTCAAACTCAAGCCACGGGCGCAGCGCAAGAAGACCATCTTTCTGATCCGTCCCGGTGTGCGCGAGCGCATCAGCCAGGTGGTCGACGTCGTGCCGGCCGTGCTTGATGCCGGCGGCATCGGCGGACCGCAAGCGCCGCTGCAGATCAGCGTCAAGGGTCCTGAGCTCAAGACGCTGGACGAGATCGCCAAGCAGGTGCTGACCGTGGTCACCAGCACCCGCGGCACCGCCGACGTGCAGATCTCGCAAGAGAACACCAAGCCCGAGCTTCGGCTGCGCATCGATCGCCAGCGCGCCGCCGACTTGGGGGTCAACGTGTCCGAGGTCGCGACGACGCTGCGCGCCCTGGTGGCCGGTGAGCAAGCCGGCAACTTTGAAGACAAAAATGGCCGCACTTACGGCATCCGCGTCCGCTTGCCCAGCGCGGGCCGCGACTCGCAGAAAGACATCGCCCGTCTGTTCGTGCCGGGCGCGCCGAAGGCCGATGGCTCGCGCTCGCTGGTGGCGCTGGATCAGGTGGCCAACATTCGCCGCGGTGTCGGTCCGTCGAAGATCAACCGCATCGATCTCTCGCGCGAGGTGCGTATCACCGGCAGCGTCGAAGGCCGCGCCCTGGGCGACATCAGCTCCGACATCAAAAAAGCGGTCGAAGGCATGGGCCTGCCGGCTGGCTACACCGTCGATCTCGGTGGTCAGACTCGCGACCTGAAAGAGACGGTCGGCTACGTGCTAGAGACCCTGATCCTGGCCATCATCTTTATCTACTTGGTGCTGGCCTCGCAGTTCGAGAGCTTCCTGCAGCCGCTGGCCATCATGCTGTCGCTGCCGCTGTCGATGATCGGCGTCTTTTTGGCCATGCTGGCGACGCGCGGCAACATGAACATGATGTCGATGATCGGCGTCATCATGCTGATGGGCATGGTGACCAAGAACGCCATCTTGCTCATCGACAACGCCAACCAGCGACGGGCCGAGGGCATCGGTCGCGAGGAAGCGCTGATCACCGCGGGCGAGATTCGTCTGCGCCCAATCGTCATGACCACGCTGGCCATGATCTTCGGCATGTTGCCGCTGGCTCTGGCGCTGGGTGAAGGCTCAGAGTTCCGCTCGCCGATGGCCCGCGCCGTGATCGGCGGCCTGATCAGCTCGACGCTGCTCACCCTGGTCGTGGTGCCGGTGGTCTACACCTACCTCGATGGCATCGGTACGGCGATCACGCGCCTGTTTAACGGCGGCAAGTCGCACGAGCCACATCACGACGCCGCGCACGTCTCCGCAGCGCAGGCCGCCTTGAGCTATGGGCATATCGCAGCTGTGGCCGCTGCCGCCGATGAGCCCGTAGCCGCCCCGCCGGTGGTCGTAGCCCCGCCGGTGGTCGCTGCCCCGCCGGTGGTCGCTGCCCCGCCGGTGGTCGCTGCCCCGCCAGTGGTTGCTGCCCCACCGGTCGTGCGGGCCCCGGCCCCCGTCGCCGAGCCAGCCGCGCCGGTCGCCCACAGCGAGCCTGAAGATCGCACCGAGATGTCCTCGACACCGCTCTCGGCGGCGGCTGGCGTGTCGGTGGCCGACTTTGGCGCCGCGGCGCGCTCGGGTGAGGCCCCGCGGATCTAGCCTCGCCCGCCGCGTCCCGGCTCTCGTCCCCCCGCCCCTCAGCGCCCTCCGCAGTGCTTACTTCACGTTGATCTGCAGCTTGAACTTGCCCGGCCCGATCTTCGATCGCACCGTCAGGAAGTAGCTACCCGCCGTCGCCGGTTTCTGTAGCTCGAACTGCAGCGAGTGCGGGTTCTCGCGGCCCGCCTGATAGCTGAGACCCGCGCTTAGCTCAGCGGTAAAGCTGTCGCGCCCGAGCAGCGGCTGCCCTCCCCCATCGACCTGCAGGAACAGCAAGGTGAAGGCGGTCACGCCGTCTTTTAGGTCGAAGGTGCCGTCGATATCGCCGACCGGACGCAGGGCAAAGGTGCCAAAGCCCATCGAAGCAGTGTTGAAGGCAAGCTGCGCCACTTCAACGACCTTGACCGAGAGGCGATCGATCTCGGTCTCGCTGGTATCCACGGCCGACAGATAGGCCATGCCGGTCCCCTGACCGACGATCGACTGACCACCGCGATCGCTGGGCTGCACCGTCAGGACTGCCGGGATGTCGGCGCGCAGGTTCAAGAGCAGGCCGCTCTTTACGCTCTTGGCGGCGATGTCAACAACGCCCCCGGCCACGACGCCCTTTTTCAAGTCACAGCCGCCGACATCCGACAACAACCCACCGCAGTTGCTGGCGGTAAAGATCGCCGCGCCGCGCTCGCCAGTGAAGTCGGTGCTGCCGCAGCCAAAGAGGCCCAGCGTCAGGCAAACAAGCCCCAGCACTGCCGGAAAGCTCTCACGCCGAATGTCACGAGCCCCTGCCGCCATCGCCTGGCGCGAGTCGACTCGCCCTACCTGATTTCGCTGCTCGCTCATCGCATTCTCCTCTGGCTGCTCTTGGTTCGTCGCGCCACACCCACGCCGCGCCGGATCGAGGGCCCGCTGTCCTGCTTTTTCGTCGGCTGGGGGCGGCAAGCACAGGCGGGGAAATCGCCGCCACTCTGGTTTTTTGCGCTTGCTCTGCTCGGGGCACCACAATAGACTGCCTGCCTGCGTCGCCACTGTAGCTCAGCGGTAGAGCAGCGGTTTCGTAAACCGCAGGTCCTGGGTTCAAGTCCCAGCAGTGGCTCTGGATGCGTCGGCGGGTCTCCCTCCGACGCGCATGCGGAAGGGTTCCCACCTGCCCGCGCGCATCACGGCCCATGAGGGCTGAGCGTAATCTGCCTTCCCTCTCCCCTGCCTCTGTGCACTAGGATGGCGCGATGGCGGTCCCCTTAGAAATCATTGGCCTGAACCGGCCCGAAATCACCATCGTCTGGGAAGATGAGCACCGCACGGTGTACCCGGCCCGACAGCTTCGACTGCTCTGCCGCTGCGCCCACTGCGTCGACGAGATGAGCGGCAAGCCGCGTCTTGACCCCAACACCGTGCCGGCCGACATCGTGGCCAAGCACATCGAGCTGGTCGGCGGTTACGCCATCAGCATCGCCTGGTCGGATCGCCACAGTACCGGCATCTATCACTTCCGCCGCCTGCGTGAGCAGTGCCCGTGCTCGGAATGCCAAGCTCTGCGAGCGCAGTCGAACTAGGTCAGGCGCCGACGCT
>DAORCZ010000009.1:4423-15497 GCA_035345735.1 Pseudomonadota bacterium
ATCGTGCACGGTCAGAAGTCTGGCCTGTTTCTCGATCAGCGCGAAAATCGCCTGCGCCTGCGTCGCTACGTCGCGGGTCGCACGCTGTGGAATGGCTTTGCCTACACCGGCGGCTTCTCGCTGCACGCCGCCTTGGCGGGCGCCAGCCGGGTGATCACCGTCGATCGCGCCAGTCCCGCCGTCGTCGCGGCACGGCGCAACTTCGTGCTCAACGGTCTCGATCCCAGCGCGCACGAATTCCTGGCCGCCGATGTCTTCCAAGAGCTCGCCGCAGCGCATGGACGTGGAGAACGGCACGGCGTGGTGCTCGTCGATCCGCCGAGCTTTGCCCCCAACGAGCGCTCGCTGTCAGCCGCACTTGCCGCCTATCGCGAGCTACATCGCCTGGCGCTGTCCCTGGTCATGCCCGACGGCCTGTTCGTCGCCGCGTCGTGCAGCAGCCACGTCGATGAGGCGGCCTTTGTCTCGACCTTGGTCAGCGCGGCCGAGGTCACCGGCCGTCGCCTGCGCATCCTGGAAGTCCACGGCCAGCCCGCCGACCACCCCTGCCCCCCAGCGTTTAGCGAAGGGCGCTACCTGAAGTTCGTGGTCATGGCGGTCGACTGAAGCGATGCGGCTTAGCCCAAGCGGGTGAGCAGCGACGGTAGCTCGTGCAGCGTGTCCAGCAGATGCGGCGCCGCCGACTGATCCTGCCCGTAGCGATTGCCGGCCCGCACCGCGACGACGATCATGCCGGCGGCGAGCGCGGCTGCGATGCCCGGCGTCGAGTCTTCGACAGCCAGGCAGTGCGCCGGATCGACCCCCAGCGCCTCGGCCGCTTGCCGATACGCATCAGGAGCCGGCTTGCCACGCGGGTACTCGCCAGCGCACAGGGTCACCCGAAAGCACGAGGCCAGGCCCAGCGCCTTGAGCATCAGCTCGGCCTCGCTGCGCGTCGAGCCAGTGACCAGCGACAGCGGATAGCGCTCGGCAACCCAGCGCACCGTCTCTTGCGCCGCCGGCAGGATGTGCACGCCGCGCTCGTGGAAAAGCTCGACGCGAGCAGCGAACACCGCCTCTTCGAACTCCTGGTTGCTCCAGGGCACCCCGCCGTTGCGCCGCAGCAGCGCCAGGATCTCGCCAGCCCCGTGACCGACGACAAAATCGCGCTCAGCGGCGGACATCGGCCGACTAATCTTGGCCAGCGCCCGCTCGATGCCGTCGGCGCAGTCACCCTCGCTGTCTACCAGCGTTCCGTCCAAATCAAAACAGACTGCCTGTACCGCCATGTGCCCGAGGCGGGAATCGAACCCGCACGCCGTAAGGCTAAGGATTTTAAGTCCTCTGCGTTTACCAGTTTCGCCACTCGGGCTGCGCCGTGAGCGAGGCGAATTATGTACCAACTGGCGCCTATGAAAGAACCGCAAACAGCGACCCTTGGCCGCGACGCCGCCCCCCATCCGCGACCAGCGTTGACAGTTTGTCAGAGCACCCTTCGGCCCGGGTGTCAGCCTGTCTGTCGGAAACTGGGCCCTCGCCGTCCGTCGGCCCCGACCTCGCCCCGGCCGCTGACCATCGCTTTCGCCTCCCTCCGTCGCCGGTCCGAGGGTGTGGGGAGCGAGCCAGCGCCTACAGCGCGGCCGGGGAGCGACAAAAGTTGTGATGGTCTGCCTCTTGCTCTACGAAACAGGGCATGAGCTGGACACATACCCTGAAGCGGAATGCATGGCTGGCCGCGGTGCTGCTTGTGCCCGCGCTGTCCGTCCCCGCCTGGGCGCAGACCACCGGCACGGGGAGCACCGACAACGGAACCTGCGAAGGGATGACCGGGACGGCAACCATCGCCGGCAAGACCTACGTGTCCGTCGGACAGGTGCCGATTCCCAGCATGTCAGGCTACGTCTACAACCGCGCCGAGTGCGAATGCAAGACGCGCGACCTGGGCATGCGCATCGAGATGTCGACGCCGATTCCGATGGGCACCTCGGGCGTTGGAGGCGAGCTATGGGTCGGCGCAGCCGATTGCACCGCAGCGACGGCCCGCCAGACCACCGGTACGATCTGCGAGAAAACCAACACGGCGATCACGGTCAGCAGCTTTATGAGCATCGGCACCATCGATCTCGCGGTGCCCTCCGAGACGATTCCCAATCCCAAGCCCGTCAACTGGATGCCGACGGCCGAGACACCGACCTACCCCTATTCCTGCAACATCAGCGGCACATCGACCCGCACCTTCTTCGTGTTGCTCGGCGACCTCACGGGCTCGCCGGCCTCGTGCAAGCTGCCGCTGGCGATCGATACCTCACCGCCGCTCCAACCGCAGAATATCTCGGCGGCGAATGGCGATGGGGCGGTCACGCTGCGCTGGGATGCCCCGACGGGCGACAACACCCAGGATATCGACTCGTATCAGGTCCTGTGTCGGCGCAAGGACTCGCCGATGGTCCCTGTCAAGACGACGGAGTTCCGTCAGGCGGCGCGCTACTACTATTCGGCGTGCATCAATGGCGCCATGTACCGCCGTCCTCCGCCGACGCAGACAGCGAACTTACCGGCTGCCCCCAGCGACGGGATTCCGACAATCAACTCGTATGAATTCCCGCTGCATCCAGCCTTCATCTGCTCGGATCGTCTGCAGGTAGGCACTGGCGGGACGAGCTTCAATATTCGCATCACCGATCTCGAAAATGGAGTGCCCTACGAGTTCTTGGTGGTGGCCATCGACAAGAGCGGCAATCCCTCTGCGCCGCCCGATGCCGAGTGCAAGCCGTGCGACGAGATGACGATGCGCACAAGTCCCGCGGAGTGTGAGCGACGTAAGAACCTCGCCAAGTGCAACCAGCTTGTACAGGGAACGCCGGCCCCGGTCGTAAACCCGCTGGCGCAGTTTTGTCAGACGGATGCCGAGTGTCCGACGGGCTTTGGCTGCACCCTCGCCTCGCCGCGACGCGGAACGAGCCCGACGCCGGGCTGGCTGGCCCTCCTCGGCTTAGGGGTGGCCCTCCTGCCGCTGCGCTCGCGCCGACGTCGCCCGGTTTCCCCGTCGCTATCTGAGAGGCGCGCGTGATGAACTCCGCCCACAACCTCCTCGGCCCCCGACGCCCGCTGCAGCCCGGCTGGCTGGCCGTTTCGGCGAGTCTCCTATGGCTTGGGTTGGCGGCCCCGGCGAGCGCCCAGACGTTCGAGCAGATCCAGCATCCGCAGCTACGCGAGTCGCCGCGACGCCTGGCGTTTGAGCTCAAGTTTGGCCCGTATGTGCCGGCCGTCGATTCCAGCCCAGTCTTCGCGGGCCGTAACCCGCCCGCCACGCCGTTTTCCGATTTCTTCGGCAGCAACGACGAGCGGGCCGGCGTCACCCCCTCGCGCGGCCTGCTGACCCAGGGCGAGGTCGACTACCAGTTCCTCAATCGCTTTGGCTCGCTGGGCGTGGGCTTAAGCGGCGGTTACTACAGCCGCAGCGCCCCCGCCTTCACCAGCTACACCACCGGCACCGGCCAAGAGCGCCCGGTGTGCACCCTCGGCGCTTCTCTCGAAGGCTGGCGCACCTATCGCTCAAGCCAGCCGCCCGGCAACGAGGTCAGCTACGAGTCCTGCATCTCGGGCGATCAGGTTGTCTTCAACCTCGTCCCGGTCTCGCTGCTCCTCGTCTATCGCTTCGACGAGCTATCCAAGCGCTTTCGCATTCCCATCATCCCGTACATGAAGGCCGGCTTTGGCGCCTACTTCTGGTGGATCGGCAGCAGCGCCAGCTTCGTCTCCAGCATCAACACGACGCAGGCGGACGGCATGGTACTCAGCCGCAGCACCGCCGGTGCGACGTATGGCCTGGTCATCCACCCCGGCCTCGCCATCGATCTCTCCGCCATCGATCAGCAGGCTTCGCGCGTCATCGACAACGAGATTGGCCTCAACCGCGTCTCGCTCTTCGTCGAGCTACACGGCGCCTTCATGAGCGGCTGGGGTCAGAGCAACAAGCTCGACCTCTCCGACATGACCTTCAACGCCGGCATCAACTTCGAGTTTTAGACCTACTCGGCGGCGTGGAAGCCGTAGCGGTAGTCGGTCGGCGGCACGAAGTTCTCTTTGATCGTCCGCAGCGAGATCCAGCGCAGGAGGTTGGCTGGCGCCCCCGCCTTGTCGTTGGTGCCGGAAGCGCGTGCCCCGCCGAATGGCTGCTGACCGACGACGGCTCCGGTCGGCTTGTCGTTGATGTAGAAGTTGCCAGCCGCTTGCCGCAGACGCGACGAGGTGTGGGTGATCACCTGGCGATCGCGAGCGAAGACGGCACCGGTTAGCGCATACGGCGAGGCGGTATCGACTAGCTGCAGCGCCTCTTCGTAGCTGCGGTAGACGTGCAGCGTCACCACCGGGCCAAAGATCTCTTCGCCCATCAGGCGATGGCGGGGATCTTCGGCCTGGATCAGCGTCGGACGGATGAAGTAGCCCTGCGAGTCGTCGCAGACCCCGCCGCACAGGATGCGTGCCCCACCGGCCTGACCATCAGCCAGCTCGATGTAGCTGCGGATCGACTGGAAGGCCCGGCGATCGATGACCGCGCCCACGAAGTTGCGGAAGTCGCTGACATCGCCCATCTGCAGGCTGTTGATCTCAGCGACCAGGCGGGGCAGCACACGATCCGCCATGCTCGACGGCAAATAGATGCGCGAGGCGGCCGAGCACTTCTGGCCTTGGTACTCGTAGCCGCCACGCACGATCGCGGCGACCAGCGCGTCTTCATCGGCGCTTTCGTGCGCCAGGATGAAGTCCTTGCCGCCCGTCTCACCGACCAAGCGGGGATAGGCGCGGTAGCGATCGATGTTCTGACCGACGGTGCGCCACATCTGGTGAAAGACGCCGGTCGAGCCAGTGAAGTGCACCCCAGCAAGATCGGAATGCGCAAGCGCCACCGCGCTGATCTCGGCCGCCGGCCCCGATACCAGGTTGATCACACCGGGCGGCAGACCCGCTTCCAGCAGGAGCTCCATGATGTAGTAGGCGCTGAGCATTGAGCTCTGCGCTGGCTTCCACACCACGGTGTTGCCGAGCAGGGCTGGTGCCGTCGGCAGGTTGCCGGCGATGCTGGTGAAGTTAAACGGCGTGACGG
The DNA here is from genome assembly GCA_035345735.1 of Pseudomonadota bacterium. GTDB lineage: Bacteria > Myxococcota_A > Polyangia > Palsa-1104 > JAEUJZ01 > JAEUJZ01. The sequence continues at coordinate 9,510 of DAORCZ010000009.1, forward strand.
CGAAGACAAAGCCCTCAAGCGGCCGCAGATCGAGCTGATTCCACTGCCCCGGCGACGACAGCGGCTGCTCGCTCTCTAGCATGCGGCGCAGGAAGTAGACGTTGAAGCGGAAGAAGTCGATGAGCTCGCAGGCAGCGTCGATCTCGGCCTGGTGGCAGGTCTTGGACTGACCGAGCATGGTCGCGGCGTTGAGCCGATCGCGCCACGGTCCAGCCAGAAGATCGGCCGCGCGCAGGAACACCGCAGCCCGCTGCTCCCAGGGCAGCTCGGACCAGCCGGGAGCGGCTGCCTTGGCGGCTGCGATCGCCGCCTCGACCTGGGCGGCGCCACCAGCGTGCAGCGTACCCAGGACGTGTCGGTGATGATGTGGCGACACGATGGGGCTGGTGCGACCGGTACGCAGTCGCTCAGCACCGATGTATAGCGGCACTTCGACGATCTGCCCCGACATCGTGGCCAGCGCCCGCTTCAGCGAGGCACGCTCGGGACTGCCCGGCAGGTAACCGAGCACGGGTTCGTTCTTGGGCTCCGGGAAACGCGAGATGGTGGCCAGCATGCGGTCCTGTCTTATCGGCGAATGTCGACGTGGGCTTTGCGGCGCAGCTCTTTGGTCCAGTTCTGGATGCCGCGCTCTAGGCTCTGTTCGTAGAGCTGACGACGCAGATCTTCTTTGACGTCATCGAAGCTCTTCACCTCGCCGCTCTTTTTCTCTAAGAGCTGCAAGATGTGCAGTCCGCGATCCGATTGGATGGGGCCGCGGACATCGCCGGCATCCATGCCCGCCACCGGCTCGCGCAGCTCAGGCGGCAGATCGCCGCGCGTCAAAAAGCCCAGATCCCCACCGGCCTTGCTGGCCGCGTCATCACCGTGCTGCTTGGCGAGCTGGGCGAATTCTTTGCCCGCCCGCAGGTCGGCGACGATCTTCATCCCGGTGCGGCGCTTTTCGTCGATCTGGGCCGCGCTCGCCCCGGCCGGCAGCGCCAGGAAGATCTGCTTTAGGTGCACCTGCATGGCATCGCCGCTGGCCTGCCTGACGTTCTGCGCGTACAGGGCCCGCACCTCGTCATCTCCGACGGTGATCTTGCTGCGCACCGCCTGGTTGATGACGCGCAGCTGCAAAAGCTGCTTCTGCAGCGACTTCTTGTACTCCTCGATGGAGTTAAAGCCCTGTTGCTTCAGCGCCTCTTGGAACTGCTCGGGCGAGAGGTTGTTCTGGGTGCGCACCGAGTCGACAGCCGACCGCAACTCGTCGTCGGTGATCTCGACTTTCATCTCGCGCGCCTGCTGCATGATCAGCACGCGCTCGACCAGCGACTCCAGCGTCTTTTTGCGGTGCTGCTCAAACTTCCGCTGGCCTTCGGGCGAGGCGAAATCGACATCGCCGAGCTCAGCGCGAGCCGTCTGCAGCGCGTTCTGATTGACCTCGGACTCCAGGACGATCTCGTCGTTGACGACAGCGGCGATGCGATCCAGAACTACCGCCGTGGCCGGCGATACCGCAAGCGAGAGCACGCCCAGCGAAAGACAGCACAGAAAGAGCCCGCGGCGCAGCGAGCCCAGGAGTTTCAAGCGCAAGCCTGTGGCCATAATCTAGGGACCTCCAGAGGGCGCGGCCTGACTAGGCGGCGGCGCAGCCGGGGCAGTCGCGGGGGAAGGCGGGGGCACCGCCGGTGCGACCGGAGTCGGGGGAGTCGGTGCGGCCGCCGCTGGGGCTGGAATCGGCGCCGGGGCCGAGGTCGGCGGGACGGGCGCGGCGCTGAGGCTCGGCGTCCCCGGACGCTGCGGTGAAGCCTGCGGCAGGCGCTGCCCAGCCGGGTGAAACTCGCCGCTGTGTGGCGGCGGACGTAGCTCGTCGGGAGCCCCCTGCGCATTCTGCGTCAGGTCGACTCGCACCAGCGTCAGCCGATCGGCGAAGACCTGCACGCTTGATGACTTGCGCAGCGCGTCTTCGTAGTCGTCCATCAGGCGCTGCCGCTTGTCGCGAAACAGCTTGGCGCGGATCTGCGGCGTCACCTCAGCGAGGGTGCGGTTCAGCGCTCGGCGCTGGCCGGTCAGCTTCAGCACGGCGTAGCCGCGCGCAGTCTTGACGACGGGACTCACCTCCCCGATGTTGACCAGCTTGAAGGCGGCGTCGACGATCTCGCGGGGAAGTTCGCGATTAGTCTGGTCAAAAAAGCGCAGGTCCCCGCCGCGCTCTTTGGTCTCCTGATCGATGCTGTACTCGCCGACCAGCTGGCGGAAGCCCAGGTTTTCGATGCCGGTGGTGCGCGGATCGGCGGCGACCTTCTTGGCCGTCGCTTCGTCGGCAAGCAGGATCAGGCTGGCGCGAATCTCGGGCGGGCGATTGAACTCTTCGGGGTGCCCATCGAAGTAGCGCTGCACATCGGCATCGCTGATGTCTTCCTGCTTGAGCTTGTCGAAGCGGGCCTTGAGCAGCTTCTGGATCATCACCTGCTTCATCGTCCGCACGACTTCGGGATCACGATCCAGGCCCTGCTTGCGAGCTTCGGCGGCCAGCACCTCGAACTTGACCAAGTTGTCGAGGTATTCCTTCTTCTGCTCGACGGAAGCGTAGCGCGCCCGCACGTACGGCGACTGGTTGTTCAGGCGCTCTTCAAAGTCGGACACGGTGATCACCGTGTCGTTGATCTGTGCGAGGACATTGCCCTTGTTGGCGCTGCGCTTGGCCGACAGATCACGGCAGCCGGTGAGGCTCATACCCAGCACCGCGAGGAGCGTGAGGGAAAGCCGGCTGCGGCGACCCAGGCGTCCTGCCCCGATCCGGAGCCTAGAGCCGAGCCGAGCCCGGGAGTGGAGAAGCATCATTCCCATTGAAATAGCCCGACGCGCGCCGCAAAGCAATCTGATACCTTCGTCGCACAGATCGATTTAGGAGCGCTCGCATGCGACACATCATTTCACGGGTTTTGGCTTGGGTCGGTGCCCTGTTTTTGATCGGGGTCTTGACCGCGGTGTTGTTCGCGGTCTTCAGCAGCCGCGAAAAGGCCGTGCCTGCCCACACCATCCTCGAATTGGATCTAGAGACCGAGCTACACGAGGACACGCCGAACCATCCGCTGGCTGCGCTGCGTCCAGACAGCGGCGGCAGCCTGCGCACCCTGGTCACGGGGTTAGATCGGGCCGGCGAAGACGGGCGCGTCGTCGGCCTCGTCGCTCGCATCGGTCAGGGCAAGCTGGGCCTGGCGCAGGTGCAAGAGCTTCGCGACGCCATCCGCCGCTTCCGCGAGCGCGGCAAGTTTGCCCTCGCCTATGGCGAGACCTTCGGCGAGTTCGGCCCCGGCAACTCTTCGTATTACCTGGCCACCGCGTTCGAGCAGATCTGGCTGCAGCCCTCCGGCGATGTCGGTCTGACCGGCGTGCTGATGGAGCCGATGTTCCTCAAAAACGCCCTCGACAAGCTGGGCCTCAAGCCGCAGATGGATCACCGCTACGAGTACAAAAACGCGATGAACATGTTCACCGAGAACAAGTTCACCGCGGCGCACAAAGAGGCGCTCGACAAGATCGCCGGCGGCTGGTTTGCGCAGATGGTTCGCGGCATCGCCGAGGGCCGCAAGCTGCAAGAGACCGAGGTGCGGGCCCTTTTCGATCGCGGACCGTTCCTGGGGCCGGAGGCGCTGAAGGAAAAGCTCGTCGATCAGCTTGGCTATCGCGATGAGTTCTACGCCAAGGTGCGCGAGCGCGGCGGCGATGCCCAGCTTCTGTACCTGCACAAGTACGTCAGCCGAACTGACAAGGCCGAAAAGCAGCGCCTGAAGTCGGCGCCAACCCTGGCCCTGATCTATGGCCTGGGCGGCGTGCAGCGCGGCAAGGGCGAGGTCGATCCGATGAGCGGCAGTGGCGCCCTCGGCTCAGAGACCGTCGCCGCTGCCTTCCGCGCCGCCGTCGCTGACAAGGACGTCAAAGCCATCGTCTTCCGCATCGACAGCCCGGGCGGATCGTATGTCGCGTCCGACACCATCTGGCGCGAAGTGGTGCGAGCCAAAGCGGCCGGCAAGCCAGTCATCGCCACCATGGGCAACGTCGCTGGCTCGGGCGGTTACTTCGTCGCCATGGCCGCCGACAAGATCGTCGCGCAGCCGGCGACGATCACCGGATCGATCGGCGTTCTCGGCGGCAAGTTCGTCACCAACGAGCTTCTGGATAACCGCCTGGGGCTGACCCACGACCGCGTCGCCTTCGGTCAGCACGCCGGCATGTGGAGCACCAACCGCGAGTTCACCCCCGACGAATGGGTCCGCTTTCAAGCCTGGCTGGATCGCGTCTACGTCGACTTCACCAGCAAGGTCGCCGAGGGTCGCAAGCTGCCCAAAGAGACGGTGCTGAAGATCGCCAAGGGCCGCATCTGGACCGGCGAGGATGCCAAGGGCGTGGGCCTGGTCGATGAGCTGGGCGGCCTGGATGTCGCAGTGCGGCTGGCGCGTCAGGCGGCCAGCATTGCCGACGGGCAGCCGGTGGCGCTCAAGCAGTTCCCCTCGCCCAAGCCGCCGCTGCAGGCGATCACCGATGCGCTGCTGAACAAAGACAGCGACAACAGCGAATCGCCCGGTGCCGCCCAGGTTGGCCTGCGCCTGCGGCCGCAGACGCTGCTGCGCGCTGCCGTCGCCGCGTTCTTTGATCTAGAGCTCGAAAGCGAAGCGCCAGCCCCGCTTTCCATGCCCGGCGTGCCGCAGAGCCCGTAGGTCATCGCCCGCGCCTCGCCCTCGCCTCGCCCTCGCCTCGCCCTCGCCTCGCCCACCTCGGCCGCTACGGCCAGTCCCCCTAAAACAGCGTCGAGTCCTGCACCAGCCGATTGCCCTTGAGCTCGGCCTTGACCTGCAGCGGCAGGGCGGGCTCGACGAACAGGCGCCAGGTGCCACCGGGGGCAGTAAACAGGAAGTACAGCGCCAGCGGTCCCTTGGGCTTCTTGATGTACAGGCTGCGACTCTGCCCCGGGAAGAGCAGCTCTTTGCGCAGGACCGAGGCATCGCTCTCGACGAGCTTGCCCGCCACCTCGCCATACGACTCGGCGAGATAGACCTTGCGCTCCAGCGTCCGCACCAGCATGTACACCGGCTGCTTTCCGTTAATGTCCGGAGCCGCACTCACCGACACCCGTACATATCCTGGGATGCACCCCATCGCCGTCGCTAAAAACAACAGCAGGGCCGCCCGCAGACCGCCGCGGAGGAGGCGTTGTGTACCCGATTGCAGTGGACGCGCCACGGCTTACTCGCGCTCCCGATCGCGACTGCGACTCGACGAGCCCTTAAACAGCGCCCAGGGATCGCTGTCGAAACCAAAGCGCACGCTGCGCGCCGGCCCGGGGGCCTCGTTCTCGATGCGCCAGGTGGCGGTCAGGCCCTCCCACTGCGCCTTTTCGAGCAGGTGGAAAAAGCTCCACGGTGACGACGCGACGTCGATCGACTGATAGCGCCGGGTCTTGCTGGCCGCAGAGCCAAGCTCGATGCCCGCCGCCGAGGTCTCTTGCCGCCACCAGGGCAGCAGGAAGGGCTTGGACTCGGGCATCTGATTGAAGCCATAAACGCTGACATTGCTGCAGGTCAGAAAGGTCTGCGTCACCACCTGCTCGTTGCCCCCGACCGGCGGCAGCGGCAGCGGCTTGACCGATAGCGCGATCGGCTTTTCGGCGCCCTCTTCCGTCCACAGCGCCCGGCTGAGGCGACGCAGGCGACTGGCGGTCGACAGCAAGCTATCCGAGAGCTTCAGCGTGCCCAGCGGATTCTTCAGCGGCACCAGCGTGCCGTCGGGTTTTTCGCTGTACATCGGCGCGATCTGGCGCTGCACAAACTGATAGATAGCGCCGCTCGGCGGCTTGAGCTGCGCCAGATCGGTCATCGCCACATCGGTGGTGGAGCTGCGATTAAACGGAAAGCGATCGAGCAGCGGCCGGATGCGCTGGCGAAACTCTTCGTCGTAGCGATTGGTGACCGCGGTCTCGACATCGCTCAGCCCCAGGCGATGCAC
>DAORCZ010000009.1:15597-22366 GCA_035345735.1 Pseudomonadota bacterium
GTTAGCTCACGCGCGATCTTGGCGATGATCGCCTTGTACTTTTCATAGTCGGGATAGGCGCCATCCTTGGGCGTGCCCAGCTTCAGAATCGGCGACAGGCTGGCGAGCTGCTCGGCAAGCGGCGTGAAGTACGGCCCCTCTAGCTTGCCCAGGTTCAGGTTGTCAGCGACGACGCGCAGCCGTTCAAGCAGCGGGGATGAAGGCTGCTGCAGATCGTCGAGCAAGGCCAGCACGGCGGGCAACGTATCGGCCTTGGGGCGATAGCCCAGAAGATAGGCGACCTGGGCATCGCGATAGTTGCGGGCATAGCGCCGCGCCTGATCCAGCAGATAGCGCTCCAGCGCTTGGCGCTGCTCGGGGGAAAGCGGCGCCGTCGGCAGGCGCTTCTCAGCATCGATCAGCGAGGGCTTCATCTCGCGCTCGAATCCGACCCGGGTGTAGATGGCCGGGACGCTGCTCGTGCCGGCACTTTCTAGCTCGGACTCGCTGCGTCGCGAGGTAGCCAAACCTCCGCTATCTCCCGACTCATCGGCATTTCTGGACTTTTTTTTTGCGTGATGATGGCGATGCCGATGGCCGCGCTTGCGCCCCGACGAGTCGCTGCTGCCCCGGCCCGCATCACCCTTGCCACCGTCGGAAGCGAGGCTCGACATGGGCGCCCCTGCGAGACTCGAAGAGCCGCCTGCGCCGCTCATCGCCCCTGCGGTCGCGCCCGTTCCGGTCCCAGTCCCGGTCACGGTGCGCAGCACATCCTGACGCCGGCTGCGGGCCAAGATCTCCAGCCAGCGGGCGGTGCTGAACTTGAACGACTTGCTCAGGAGCTCAAAGGCGTAGACGACATCCTTGGGCGCTGGCTTGTTGCTGTCCGGCGCCGCGGTCAGCAGGTTCATCAGGTCTGACAGGTTCATCTGTTCCGGCCGCGGCCCGTCGAGGCTGCTGGCCAGGACCAGCTGGAACAGGCCCATCAGCGAGTCGGCGTTATCACTCAGCCAGCCTGGCGGCATCAGCGCGGCCAGCGCCGGCCCAAACAGGTACTTCAGATCCACCGCCGTCTCTTCCGACAGCACGCGCAGCACGCGCTCGGCCGCGCGATTCTTCTGCGCCTGCAGCAGCGCATCGTTGAAGCGACGCGTCACCGCTTGCACCCGCTGTAACTGCAGCGAGGTGATGGTTGGCCCGACGAAGGCGGCGTCCATCACGGTGAGGTAGTTCAGCCACGGCCCCAGATCGGCGGCGGCGTTGAAGCGGACGTTGGCATCGGCACCGGCTAGCGAGCCACTGATCGGCACGCGCTCGCTCCACGCCGGATCGCTGAGCTCGACGTACTTCATCAGCACCTCTTCCGGCATCGGCACGGCGGTGGCCCACACCGCAGGCGCACGACGGATCTCTTCACCCAGCGTGTTGCGACGGCCGGCGTAAAGCGCCCCCAGCGTGTAGATAAAGCGATCGCGCGAAGACGGCTGACGATGGCGCTCTAGCGCCGGCAGCAGGTAGGCGCGACGCACCGCGGCGACAAAGCGGGCGCGCTGGCTGGCCTTGTCATCCTGGCGAATGCGCCAGATCAGCGGCTTGCCCTCTTCCGATGCGCGCACGCGCAGCAGTGCATTGCCGGCATCGCTCACCGCCACGCGCACCGCCTGCGACTCGGACGGCAGGTTCAGCGAGGTCTGCGAGCGACCGATGGCGACCTCCAAGCTCTCGACCGCTGCGTCGGCGGCATCGACCTTGGCGTTGTGGCTGCGATAGATCGAGCCGTAGACCAGGGCACACAGCAGCGCCACCAGCGCGCAGCCAATGATGTGCGTGCGCAGCGGCGCGAAGTCGAAGATCGTGCGCAGGAACGACAGGCCGCGCCCGGCCAGCTTGTGCAGCGGAATCCCTGGTTGCAAAAACTTTGCAACAAAGGGATTCGGCAGCTTGCTCTCCAGCCCCTGACCATAGAAGTACAGGCGGTCAAAGGATGGCGTCATCGAGAACGCGATCTCTTCGCCGAGGACGCGCAGGCACTCGCCGACCTGCGCCGTGATGTTCGGGCTGCGCACCAGAAACTCAACCAGGGTGCGGAACTCGCTCGCCGACAAGCTGGTCAGCGCCAGCGGCAGATACTTTTCGTGATGCGTCACGCCGCCTTCGATCGACACCAGATGCCCTTCGTCGTCGTGCAGCGGCAGGTGGATGGGGATCTGGTTCTGGCTGAGCAGGCGAACGTACTCGCCAAAGCCATCGGCGCGATCCATGTAGGTCAAGACGACCCGTGTCCGCACCGGCTGACCGATGATCTCGGAAAGCAGGTTGAGCTTGCCGCGCAGAAGCTGAGCGTGGCGCTGAATCTGCTCGGGCGTCTGCTTGTACAGCGCGCGCACGCTGAGCACGACCATGGCCATCGGTGGCTGCTGGCCCAGAAGCGGCTGCCACAGCCGACGCAGCGCCGCCTGCGCCGCGCGTGAACTATCGCCCAAAAGCGGCGCCGCCACCTCGTGCACGATGACCCGGCTGCCCAAATAAAGCTGCAGCAAGGGATCGGTGGTGTAGCTCGGGAAGAACTGGTTGGCCTGGCCCTGCCAGTCGACGCAGTTGTTGATCAGCTGGGTCTTGCCGACGCCGGCATCGCCCAGCACCACCACCCAGGGATAGGTGCGCAAGGCCCGCCGGGCTCGCCAGGGCAGCGGTCGCAGGAAGCGGTTGTACACGCGCTGCAGGCGGTTCTGACGCATGCCAATCTCGCCGGCCTGGCGATTGCGTGCCCGCACCCACAGGTACAACGCCACTAGGCCAATCACGACGATCAGCACGATGGCGATGATCAGTGCCAGCCGCAGCCTAGGGCTCAAGCTCGACGGAGCCGGCAGATCGGCTGGGGCCACACCCCACACTCCCAAGCGCCCGTGTAGCCCACCGGCCAGCCACGCCGAAGGCTGGCTCGCAAGCGCGCTCAGAAGCGAAGGAGGCAGGCTGGTCCAAGTCATGCGTGTTGGGCCTACTCTCCACTTCCAGAGGGCAGTGAGAGTGCGTCGATCAGATCTTCTAGCTGGTCGAGCTGCTCTTGCACATCGACGTGATAGGCCACGGCGAGCTCCGTCGGTAGCTCGCTCTTCTTTCCTGCCGCCGCGGTGCTGCCGCCCCCGGGCTCGGGCTCGCCGAGCAGGGCCGAGAGCCGATGGCGCAGGATGTCCAAGTGATACGCCAAAGCGCTCGCGTGCGTCGGAAACTCGCTGCGCACCGCATCGCAGAGTCCATCGAGGATCTGCAGCGGGCGACGCGGTGGGGGCGGCTCAGGCTCGGCGACAACCGGGCTCCCCTCGTCGGAATTCGACGACGGCCCGGCTGGCGGACCGGCATTTTTGTCGCCCCAGGCTCGCCGCAAGCGAGCTAGGTCGAATATCTCCTTGAGATCACTAGACATAGTGAGGGGCAGCCTATTGTGCTCACAGGTTTGAGAGCCAAACAAGGACCAGTGGCATAAGGACCACTACCGCCGCTGCCGCCAAATAGAAGAGCGCGACCGACAGCGTCGGTGAGCTGCGGTTTGCGCGCGACAGCTTCTTGCCCGCTTCCCCCGCCGGGCCGGGGGGAGTTCCGGCTTCTCCCTTACCGCGGCGGCCCTTGCCGGCAGCGGCCCCTTGGGCGTTCTGTCCGGGGGTGCGCGGCATCGGGATGCGGGCGGCTAGCTTGGATTTATAGCCGGCGATCTTCGCCGCATCGTTGGCGTAGCGGCCGATGAAGCCGTCGCTCAGGCAGAAGTACAAGACCTCGAACACCAGGGGCGGCGTCTCGGCGTTGGCGAAGCGATCGTCGGCAAAGCTGTAGAAGACATCGCCGCCATCGTTGATGCCGTAGCGCTCACTCTGCAAAAGCGGCCACGCCGTCTGCTCGGTGGGCGACAGGCGGCGCAGGACCAGCTCATCGTAGTGAATGGTGAGCGGAAAGAGCACCTGATACACCTCGCGCTCGTTCAGCACCTTGGCCAGATCGGCGCGCAGCTCGTCAAGCCGTGTGCGGATGTCGTCGCGCAGCGTCTTGAGCACCGCGATCGGCTGACTCACCACGATGGTGGCGTCGTTCGAGCGCGCTTGCGCCTCGGCCGCATCGGGCAGCGCGCGATCGAGCAGCACGCGGACCTGACCACAGGAAGACACGATGGTGTGCCAGAGCTTTAGCTCCACGGACTCCTCACTTAAAGACGACAGGGCGCGCGAGCGGCGCGTTGGAGGTATCGATCTCAAGCTCGACGTCTGCGTCCTGATTCCAGGCATCAAGGAGCCGCATCATCTGCACGATGAACGTCCACATCAGCGGCTCGTCCTCTGGCAGATAGTTCTGCGTCTTGATCTTGTAGACGTGCTTGACGCCGGCCCCGCGCAGCGCGCTATCGGGCATCAGCTCGACCCGGATGTCCAAGAGCTGTCCCGGCAGGTGCTTATATGGACCGTCGCTCAGCGTGCCCAGGTACTGACACACCGAGAGGAGTTCGAGCCGGCCCAGCGTCGGACGCATCTTCAGCGCCAGGAGCTGCAAGAGCCCGGCAAAGTCGTCGCGCAGCGTGCTCTGCCGCTCGGGTCGCAGGCCGCCCAACATCCCCCACTCGATCGCTTCGAGGTGGCGGCTCTGCAGGCTGGTCTGCAGGTTGCCGATGGCGTGACGGGTGAACCAGGGTTGATACCAGAAGGCATCGACCACCAGCTTGCGCGGCTGCAGGAACGCCCCCGGCATGCGCACCAGCAGAAACGGCTGCGCCTGGCCGCGCTCGTCGGGGCGCCACTCGATCTCCCAGACATCCTGCGAGCTATCAGCCGCCCCCAGGGCTGAGCCATTGCCGCCCCCTGCGCCGCTGTTGCCGCCGGAGATCGGCAGGTTGCCGGCTGGCAGCGCCTCCAGCCCCTGCGCCGTGATCTCGTAGACGCCACGCACCGAGCAGAGATCAAACGTGCGGCCCGGGGTGGGATGCCGGATGGCGTAGGCGTCCTGCGTTCCATCGCAGATCAGCGTCTGCGACATCTCGCGCCGAATGTTGACGAGCGGCACCGTGAACAGCTGAAAGACATCGTTGTTGAGGTGCGGCTTGCGCGGCCAGCTGGGCCGCAGATCGAAGCACAGCGAGAAGCGCAGCCAGGCTTTGCTCACCGGCGGCACTCCCACGTTGATGTAGAGCTCTTGCTCCGGAAAGTGGAAGAAGCGCCGGACCTGCTCGACGGGGTGCGTGGTGTCGAGGTTGTCGCCGGTCTCGCGCTGCCAGCCGTAGCCCACCGTGCAGGGATCGCCGACCGTCTCTTCATCGACGGCGCGATCGTAGACGATGCTGACCCGGTCGAGGTGCACGCGGATCTGATGCAGGATGCGCAGCGACGTCGGATAGTCGTCGAGGTAGTTGATGTGCAGGCGCAGCAAGCCCACCTGCAGCAGACGGGTCGAGGGCGCCGCAAACTCCAAGACCAAGCGGTAGCCCCCGTCCGAGCGCATCATCGGCTGGCGCACACGGCGCAGCGACAGCGGCAGGATGCGCAGATCGTAGAGCGTGCGAAACGTCCCGGCCGCCCCGTCGGGCGCGGTGATTTGAAGCTCGCTGCCGCGCGGCAGCAGCGCCGGCTCGGTGCGCTGCGGCGTCGCCCGCCCCTGCAGCATGCCCATGCTGGGCAGCGGCGTCAGCATGAAGTCGAAGTAGTTGCGGAACAGCCGCTCAAACGTCGAGCGGACGTTGCGCGTTGTGGCCTGCCGCGTGCGCAGCGAAAAGAACGCCAGCGCATCGATCAAGCGACTGACGTCGGGATCTTCGCGATCCAGACGCGCCGTCGGATGACGCTCTTGGTAGACCTTGCGGTGGGCATCCAGCGCGCTGAGCTCGGCCAGGAACTGCACGTCTTCTGGCGCATCGCGCGCCGCCTGCAGACCGGCCAGCGTGCCGTTGTCGCGCAGCTCTTCCGTGGCGCTCCGCCCGCGCCCGCCCCCTGCCTGCGGGCTGCCTTCTTGGTTGGGACCGGCCATCTATCGCCTACCCAAGTTTCACCAAAGATCCGGACACTTGCGCTAGCTGCCCCTTCAGCGTGGCCATGGCAGAGCCCTCCACATTCACCATCGTATCCGCCTTTATGTCCGTCTTTAGACCTTTCAGCTCGGCCGTGGTCGAGGCCTGCAACGCCAGCTTGAGCGCCGCCACCTTGGCCTCGCCCCCCGAGGCCTCCATCGAGATCCCAGTGGGCGCTTTGACGCCCAGCTTCATCTGCGCCTCGATGTTGATGTTGTTGGCCTTGAAGCTGGCGTCCATCGTCGCCTTGATGTCGAGCTTGTCCTGCGTCTCGATCTTCATCGCCTTGCTGCTGGTCTGCGTAAACGTGTCTTTGCTGTCGTGCAGCGTGGCCTTGCTTGACTTGCAGGTGATGGTCTCGGCTTCCAGCAGGTACTCCTTCACCTTGATCTTGATGCTGTCCTGCTTCTGCTCGTAGGTGCTGGTCTCCTTGTCGCCCTTGACCTTCATCGTCAGGGTCGTGCCGTCCATGGTCACCGTCTGGGTAATCTTGCCGTCTTCGTTATCAACGGTGACGGTAATCCCCTTAACCTTGTCCAGCTCGACTTTGCAGATCAGCGTTCCCATGGTGCCCTACTTCTTCTCTTTCACTTCAATCAGCATATAACCTTCTTTAATATGAATCGTCTGCACATCCTTTTCATGGGTGCGCAGGATCTGAAACTCGGGCTTGTCTTCGCCATAGACGTGCTTGACCGACGTGCTGCTGCTGGGCTTCTTGCCGACCAGGATGTGGTCGCCCTGGGT
>DAORCZ010000009.1:22466-28427 GCA_035345735.1 Pseudomonadota bacterium
TCGCCCTCGACGTCGTACAGCGTGTTCTGCAGGCCGTGATCGGCATCGGGTCCCTGCTCGACAGCCTTGGCCGCGAAGCGCACCTCGCGGACCCGCATCTTCTTGTCGCTGACTGGCTTGGGCAGGGTCTTGACCGCCTTGGACCAGTACTCGGCCTTCAGCTCGACGACATCGCCGGGCACCACGGGGTCGGCGGGAAAACGCAGCATCCGCGCCGTCAGCTCGTTTTTGCGGACGCGCAGGCGGCTCTTTTCCAGCTTCTCGCGGGCCGTCACCTGCGCCGACACCGGCGTCGCCAGCAGGTAGTCCTGGTGGATGGGCGTCTCTTTTTCGTCCGAGTCGATCTCTTTGGTCGCCGGGCTCTCGGTGTACGAGTTGAGCACCTTGACCTTGTGGCGCACGACCTCGGGGAACACCACGCTGAAGTCGCCGATGTCCTCGTGATAGAGCTTGCTCGAGTGCGGCATCATCGGCAGCTCTTCGTCGAAGACCAGCTTCTGGCTGCGGTAGTCGTACCACATCGCCGCGCCCTGCGAATCGACGAGCCAGAGGATGAAGTCGTAGAAGCTAGCCTGTCCCGACCCCGGCTCATGACCGAGGAAGATCAGCTTGCGCTGCTTGGTCAGCTCGGCCCACTTGTAGTCGATGGTGATCTTGTCGGACTTCTGCTCGTCGATGACCTGCTTGAGCGTCTTTTCCGTGTACAGCACGCAGGGGAAGTGCTGCTGCCACAGGTGCTGCGCCGGATCGACAAAGCGGATGGTGTACTTGTTGGCCAGGGCGGGCGCGCCCTTGGCGGTCCGGAAGGGAATGATCGAAAACGCGCGGTCGGTGACGATGCCCTTCACGGTCAGCGGATCGGCGCCATCGTCGATCTTGTGATCGGGATAGATGGCGCGCACCTTCAGCGTGACCTGGATCAGATCGTCTTTGACGAAGCTGGAATAGATCTCGTCCTTCTCTTTGCCGCCGGTCTGTTTGTCGTCGTGAACGTAGAAGTCCAGGCGCCCGACAAAGCCGTAGCTGCGCGCGCACAGCTCTAGGTTTTTCACGTCGGCGCCGCGGATGCTGTACGAGGAAAAGCCGATCTTGAGGTCGAGCTCGACCTTCAGGCGATCCTGGCCGCTCGTCGCTGCCGGCCGCAGGAGCGGCAGCTCATGGCGCATCTTGTCTTTGGGATCGGGCCCGGGCAGGTTCATGGCGTCTGCACTCTTTCGACGCGGACGTTGCCGTAGGTGGTGTTGAAGCGCAGCATCAGCTTGTGCCGTCGCCCGCCATAGACACCGTGCAGCGAGTACAAGAGATCGAGCTCGGCGTTCTTGCCGATAAGCTCAAGCTCGATGTCGCTGAGCCGCGGCTCATAGAGGCGCACGCACTTTTCGATCTCGGCGGTGAGCGCCGCCACCGAGTCGCGCGCGCCCTGGCTGGCGAGGTAGTTGCCGATGCCCAGCTCGGAACCAAGCGAGCCAAACTGGCGCTTGGTGTTTAGAACCGACGCCAGATTCTGCGTAATGTCGTCGAGCTCATCGCGTCGCGGGCGACCTTGATCTGTAAAGCGATGGATGAACGCCATAGTGGCCTCGTTGGGGTCGGACAGATGCTGCCGAGCGATCAGCCAATCCACAGCCGCGTCGCCACCAGGATGGGGGGGGGGAACGCAGGCCGCGGACCGATCGCGCCACTTCCTAGTATCGTCGCCAGAACAGGAAAATGCCGCTTGCTTTTTCCAAAGTTGGTTGGTTGTAGAACGCGAGCGAGCCCTCGCGCTGCGCCGTCTCCCATTCTTCGCCGGTAGTTAGCTGATAGAAGTCGATGTCCGGGCCGAACGAATGGGGGAAGTTGGGCTGGCTCAGGTGCTTGATGGGCACGCCCTTGAGCGCCAGGCGGTGGATATGGACCAGGCGGGATGGCGCCGCCAGCTTGACCCCTTCCAGCGACACCTTGTCGTGCAGGCTCTGTCGCTGCACGAGGACGTAGACCTCGGAAGCGCTGCTGGCTTCGGCCGGCAGCGGCGAGACCTTGTAGACATTGTCCTGAAGCAAGAAGCGGATGTGGGTCGACTGCGAGCGCAGCGGACGGATCTTGTCTTCGATGAACTGATACAAGCGACCAAAGCAGGAGCCGAGGTCGTTGTGGATGTACGGGAAGGGATCACCCTCGGGCAGGGTCTCTTGGAAGGCGCACAGCTCGAAGTAGAAGCGACGCACCGCTTCGTACATGTGGAAGGGATGGCGATAGACCTGATGCTCCAGGTCTTCGAGCGCCGACTGCAGGCAGTACACCTCGACCAAGCAGCGGCGAATGCTCACCAGCTTGGCGAGCCCAAAGAACGTGTCTTTGAGCTGCGCTTCCAGCTGGACGCGAAAGCTCTTGAGCATGCGTCCCAGGTTCATGCTCAGGCCGCGCAGATACGGTGTCGTGCCGACCTGCAGGATCGGCGGAATGTACTTCGCAGAGACGCTCCAGGTGCTGTCAGCGGCTTTTTCAAACTCGCCGACCTTGAGCGTGCCGATGACGTTTTCGATCGCCTCCTGCGTGGACAGGAGAGCCCGCGAATAAACCCGCTGCACATGCTTGGGGTCGTCTTCGTAAAGCGGCGTGCGATCGATCTTGGCCGGCTCGGACAGAAGGTGCAGATAGACGGCGCAGCGATTGGCACCGGTCGCCGTCAGTGACAGCTCAGGCACCGTGCAGTTGGCAGGTACGTCGATGATGCCGCCCCCGGGCAAGACGGCGGTCATCGCGTGGATGCCCAGCGAGCCATCGATCAAAAGCGGCTCGTTCCACGACAACTGCGCGAAGCCATAGGCTGGCAAGCCCAGGATCTGCGCCCGCAGCCGCATCTCGGACTGCAGGGCGTTTTCGTGCGCACTGAAGTGGTCGGGCAGCAGGGTCTGCCCCATGTACCACTTCACCGGTGCAATTTTGTGGCTGCTCATGGCGAAGGAAGATTGAAGGCTGGCATGAAGGCCGTGGGGAGCTCAGTGCGCGACGGAGCCGAGCGCGACTACGCGCCCTGCTTGACGCCCCAGAACTTCACAACGTTCTTCTGGTCGGCAGTGGCCAGGGTGATGTTCTGCTCGGTCGGCTGCGGCTTGACGCCGATGTGGAACGAGTAGTTGATCGGCGACTGCACTTCGCTCGACGGCATGTCGCTGCAGCTCAGGTTCAGGTCCTGGCCATTCTTCTCCAGGATGCCCTTGAGCTCGACGTCGCCGGCGTGGAAGGCCTTGAAGTACTTCTTGGCCACCGGGTCATAACCGTACACGTCGAACTTGAACAGCGTCTCGACGTTGGTCAGGTCGAGGTAGGTCATGAGCTGCATGTCCTGGCGGTTGGGCGCCGAGACCTGGCCGCTGAAGTAGAACGCATCGGTCGCACCGACGGCCCACGAGGTGTCGCTGAGCACCGCCACAACCTTCATGGCGGTCGTGGGGTTCATCGGGTCCTTGACCTCGAAGTCGGCGGCCATGGCCTTGCCGTTGACCGACAGGGTCTTGATGAAACCAACCGGCGTGCTCACGTCTTTGCGAAAGTTAAATCCCTGATCAACGCTCAGGGATGCACTAAATTGGGGCATTTGCTTCTCCTGCTACGCCTTGTTAGGCGATGTGGTCTGTGGTTATGCGGCGCTGCCTAAACCAGCACAGCGCCGCGGGCCAGCACTGCGTGACTAGGCAGCCGATCCGAGCCGCGATTCGAGACGAAGCTCGACGTTCATGCCTTCGAACTGGAGGTGCGGCAGCACGCAAACCGTGCAGTCGTACCAACCGATCTCACCCGGCTTCGACTTGACTTCGACCGTCGAGGCCTTGAAGGGATAAACGCGCAGCGTCAGGTCGTCGGGGTTCGAGACCTGCGTCACGTAGCCACCCAGCCACGAGTCGAGCACGCGCTGGATGTACACGGCATCGGCCGAGCTGCCGATGTTGTCGCGCATGATGCTCTTCACATAGTGCGCGATGCGGGTGATCGAGAACGTATAGGCCAGGTTGCAGACCAGCTGCGAGTTCTCGGAGTCCTTCGGATCCTTGAACTTCTTGGGGGCCTTGGCCGACTGCGCGCTGAAGAAGCAGGCGTCCGCCGAGTCCTTGCGATAGACCAGCGGGATGAAGCCGCCCTTGGCGAACTCAAACTCGCGGTAGTCGGGGATGGTCACTTCGACCGGCGGGCGGATCTCATCCTGGCCACGCAGGTTGAAGGTATCGACCGGCAGACCCTCGACCATGCCGCCGCCCTTGGGACCGCGGATGTACTGGCACCAGCCCGAGCCCTCGAAGGACTTGACCAGGTTGCGCGCCAGGAGGATCGCCGAGTTGCCCCACAGGTACTTCTTGCTGTCGCCCTTGGCCTCTTCGGTGAAGTGCAGGCGAACGCAGGGGTTGGTGTCGGGGTGCCACGGCAGACGCAGCACGTAGCGCGGGAAGGCGAGGCCAATGTAGGCCGCCTCTTCCGAGTTGCGGAACTCGCGCCACTTGCCGAAGCGCGGGTTGTTCAGCAGGCCGTCGAGATCCTTGATCGCCGCGATCTCGCTCACGTCCTGGAGGCCGGGAACGAAGAAGCTCGGCGACACGGCGCCCACGAACGGCGCATGGGCCGCGTTGGCCACCTTGGCCATGTTGCGCAGCCAGAACAGATCGCGCGGCGTGTTCTCAAACTCGTACTGACCCACCAGGGCGCCGAACGGACGGCCACCGTACTGGTCGTACTCCTTGATGTAGATCTTCTCGAACAGCGCACCGCCGAAGATGTTGCTCGAGTTGTTCTCGAAGTCCTGGTACAGCTCGTCCTTCTCGACGTCGAGCATGTCGATCGAGATGTTGGCGCGGAAGTTGGTGTGCTGCACGAGGTCATCGAGACCGCGCCACACGGCCTCGACTTTCTGGAACTTCTCGTTGTGCAGGATCTCGTTCATCTGGACGTTGATGAGCTCATCAACCTGACCCAGAAGGTCGAGGACCTTGCCCTTCTCAAACTTCTTGCCCGCCTGCTCCGCGTCGAGGTTGTAGAGCAGGGCGGCGACGCTGGAAACGAAGCGGTCTTCCTGCGAGACCTGATCCTTCACTTCCTTGAAGTTGTCCCGGATCATCGGGACGAAGGTCTTGGAATCAGACTTCAGGCGAACACTGGAAAGCAGGTTCTCTAAGGCCTTATCAGTCGTCAACTCGGGCATTGCTCACTCCATAGAATCGGTTGCCGAAAAGGGTGTTTCTGGTTCCGCGAGGCCTTAGGCCGGGTTGCTGGCCGTGGTCGACCGGGCCGGCAGCTTGAAGCCGTCGTGCTCCTTGAGCTGACCGCGCAGCGCCGTGAACACTTCCGGCTTGGTGTAGAGCTCCTGGATGAGCTTGCGCAGATCCTTCTGGTTATCGATGTTGGCTTGCAGCTCCTGCAGCAGGTTCTTGAGCAGAAGCAGCGCCTTCAGCTTCGGAACGTGATTCACGATCTCGTCCGGCGAGAACGACTTCATGCTGGTGAGCGGCAGCGTCACCGGCATCGTCGAGCCATCAGAGCCGCTGATCTTGTCCGCCACATCGAAGCTGATGGACATGTCCATGTCCTTCATCACGCTGTCGAGGTTGCGGCCGTTGAGCGAGCGCAGCTCGCGTGCCTCAAGATCCTTCTTACGGTCCTTCGAGGACCCCAGAGAGTAGTCCGCCATCACCAACAGACGGAAAGGCAGATCCACCGTCTCTGGCTCACCATTGATCGTCGTGCGATAGGTCAGAGTTAGCCGCGAGCGTGGGAGTTCATCTTGAATTGGCACGATACGTTCCTTTCTCAAAATGCGGCGGTAGCATCAGCGCTGTACCTGTGGCCCTAAAGCAAAGACCGCTCACTGCATCCAGTCTCGCGTGCATCGCTAAAGCCAGCGCAACGGCCCCCTACCGACGTGGTTGCTGCACACTTACGCACCGCACAGCGTCGCACAGGATCTGTTTTGCGGTCAACGCTTTGGAGCGT
>DAORCZ010000010.1:0-2738 GCA_035345735.1 Pseudomonadota bacterium
GCGATCCGCGACAAGAGCTCGGCCCGCGCCGCGCCATCGCTCGTCGCGTTCAGGCGAGAGAGCTGCGACAGGAGGTCCGGGAAGCTCGCCCCGGCCAAGAGCTGCTCGTCGCTGCGCCGCTCGCTCTGGGGATCTTGCTCAGCCACCGCCATGGCGATCAGTTCGTAGTCGTCGCCCAGGGCGCGGGTGGCGCGCACCGCGGCATCGGTCAGTGGCTGACTCGACAGAAAGCGCAGCGCGAAGCTGCCCTCGCTCTGCACCTGCGGCATGCCGGGGCCGGGATCGATCTGCAGCGTCTCCTCGCCGCGCAGCGTCTGCACCTGGGCCAGGCCCTCTGCGGCCGGGTCGAGCTCGTACTGCACCTGCAGCCCGCCGTGCAGCCGGCCCAAGCTGCTCACCGGCAGCAGGCCCTGCGCGGTACTGACCTGCAGATAGCGCAGGCGCTCCTTGCGGCAGGATCGACCGTCGGCGGCTCGCAGATAGCGCGCTTCGTACTCGCCGGTGGCATCGAGCTCGCGGCTCGTCCAGGTGCTCGGCGCCACCGCCTGCGGCTCGGGTCGCACGTACTGCAGGCTGGAAAGCAGCGCCCGCAGCACCCCGCGCGAAAAGGCGCTGTGGCCGCGCGACAGACGCAACCCGCGCAGCTGTCCCGTCGGAGAGAGCTGCAGATAGGACGGCATCGCAAGCAGCTCCAGCAGGCGTCTCTTTTCCTCGCCAGCCAGCGCCCCGATCTCGATCTGCGGCGCGGTCAGGACGGCTTCGACCTGCACCGCGAGCGCATCCGCCTGCACCACCGCCAGCCCCAGCGTGGCCGAGATGGCGATGCGAAACTGCTCGCGCGCCCCCGTCCCCGCGACTGGCGGCGTCGCTCCGTCGCGCGGCTGGGGCATAAACGTCACGTGTCGCACACTGCGCAGCTCATAGGATCGCCGCTCGCCGATCGGCCAATGGGGGGCGGCCACCTCTGACGACGGCGAGACGGCGCTTCCCGCCGCTGCGCTCCGTGACGGACCCGAGCTTGGCGCGCTGGGACGGGTCGAAAAGACGTGTCGCTGTAGCCACAGCCCGACGCAGATCAGGGTGACGACAAGCGCGACGGCGGAGAAGCGGCGACTGCGCACGGCTTACAGAAACTTGATGCAGCCCGACTCGTGCCCGATGGCGTAGGTGCGGGTCGTGCCGCTCCAGTCGGCGATCTTGCGCTCGTACTTCTTGCCCAGGGCCTTGGCGAAGATGTTCAGGCGGCCGGACAGGTAGTTCAGCGCAAGATCGCTGTCCAGCTTGTACTGCAGGCCGGGGGCCGTGGTCAGCGTCAGCGAGCCGACGGTTGGGACTGATGCTTCGATCAGCGTCAGGCGGCCTTCGACTCCCGCTTCGGCGACCCAGGCATCGACGCCAGCCGTCGCGGTGACGTAGGCGCGAGCGCTGGGCTTGATGGTCGCATCGGCAGCCAGGATGCCGAGATCGCTGTCGAAGTTGATCCCCGCCGAGCCGGCGGCGCTGGCCTTGACCTTGACCGGGATCGGGCCGACCCAGAAGCGCTTATCGGCCGAGAAGAACGACACATCCCAGCTCTTGGCGAGGTTCAGCTTGACCCCCGATCCCGACGAGGTTCCCGTCGAGCGACTGTGATGAAAGATGTTCTTGCCGAGCACGAAGACATCGATGCTTTCGCTGACCGAGGCGCCCAGCACCGCTGCCTTGGCCGCGGCATCGGCCTTGACGATGTTCTTCTTGTCGCCGAACAGATCGGCGTCAGCGCTGAGGTCCCCCGCAACCTCTAGCCCGTCGCGCTTGCCAGCCAGCGTGGCACTGGCGGCATAGCTGGCGCCGAAGTTGTCGTCGCCGAAGCTGTCGCTCTTCGACCAGGTCTTGCGCAGCTCGGCAGCAGCGGTGCCGCAGGTGGGGACTTGGGCCTGGGCACTGCTCGCCGCGAGCAGCACGGTCAGCGAGGCCAGCAACGTCGCCAGACAAGAACGCACATAAGAACGATGGGTCGCGCGTGGCATGGGAGTCTCCGGGTTGGGGTGACAGGGACAGAGCCGATGCGCTGCGCACCATAACAAAGCCGACCTTGGCGATGAAAAACAGAATGCGGAGGCAGGGCCTGCGCCGCGCTCTCCCCCCGACGCGAAAGCCCGGTCCGCTGCTGCCGCACCCGGCTTGGGCTACGCTATCCCTATGTTTGCCGGCCACCTGGATCTGTACGCGCCCCTGGTGTTTACCGTCGACGATGTGCTGTCCCCAGCCGAGTGCGCAGCGCAGATCGCGCGCATCGAAGCCATGGGGCCCGAGACAGCGACGATCAATGCGGTGGGCGGGCCGCTGCTGGACACGCGGACGCGCAACAACGATCGCGTGATCTTCGACGATGTCGAGCTAGCCGAGCAGCTATATGCGCGGGTCAGGCCGCGCCTGCCGACCCGCCTGTCCGGCCGCGTCCCGGTGGGGGCCAACGAGCGCTTCCGCGGCTATCGCTATCGCGTGGGCCAGCGCTTCGCCCCGCACTACGACGGCAGCTTCACCCGCGACGAGCACGAGCGCAGCCTGCTGACCTTCATGATCTATCTCAACGATGGCTTCGAGGGCGGCGAGACCGACTTCTTGGAGCTCAAGCAGAAGATCACGCCGCGCGCTGGGCAGGCCCTGTTGTTCCAGCACTTCCTTCTGCATGAGGGCTGCACGGTGCGGCAGGGGCAGAAGTACGCGCTGCGCTCGGACATCATGTATCGCCAGAT